>JAPLFN010000014.1 GCA_026390655.1 Candidatus Kapaibacterium sp. | reverse complement strand
TAGCACGCGATCGCTCAGAGGGTCGCGGAGGCTCCAAAACCACGAGGATGCGTCGGCTGACTGGGGAGCACCCAGGGCCGCTACACAGGTGTCTATGTCTATCTGCGTAATGCTCATAAGGGTAAATCTACGAAATCCGACGCTCCTTTACCTTCCACAATTGCCACCACGGCGTGCCAGGGAAGAGGTGGTGCTCGGCGTGATACCCAAAGAAATAGCAGGCAAGCATGGCTCCTACGTGGTTCAGTGGCATCGAGCGGGCATGATGTGGCATGTTGTCGGTATGGGGTTTACGGTGCGGCAGGTAGGTGCCAACAAGAAATAACTGGAACGCACCCAAGAATGCAGGCACGATCCACCACA
The DNA here is from genome assembly GCA_026390655.1 of Candidatus Kapaibacterium sp. Classification (GTDB taxonomy): domain Bacteria; phylum Bacteroidota; class Ignavibacteria; order Kapaibacteriales; family Kapaibacteriaceae; genus UBA10438. The sequence goes on along the minus strand of JAPLFN010000014.1, from coordinate 10,548 downwards.
CCCACAACCGCAACTCTTCCACCCGCAACGCAAGAAGATTGTAGGCAACACCCATGGTTATGAGTTGCCAGATGGTGGTGTACCTGTACATGAAGGCTATGAACCAGACAACGAGATTGTTTGACACATGAAAGTCCGGATCTAGCATATCGTCGGCGGGATGGTCATGATGTTTGTGGTGGTTCACCACGAGTCTGGGATACCAAAGTCCGGCGAAGAGAAATGCCGCAAGGGATCCGATGACATCGTTACCCCGTCGCCCCCTGACAACCGTACCATGGATTGCGTCGTGTGCAGTAATGAACAGTCCGGTAGAGAGATAGCCTTGCACAGCTATGTGGATATACGTCCATCCCGACGTCCATGAAACCGGAACGAAGAGCAATGTCCACGTGAGGTGGAGCAGCCAAAGGGCGATGATAGTGATGGCGAGAAGGAGTCCCATTATGCAATGATAGTGACGGCGCAATATGTGAGTCGTAGATTCGTGCAATAAACCCTCTATGAGACATCTTCGTTCCATCCTCTTCATTCTCCTGCTCGCCGCATCAACTGCTGCTGGACAGAAGATCCTTATCCCAATGGATCTGGATCAGACAAACCACCTTAAGGCCTACGGTATCGTGTATTGGGTGCTTACCAAGGAGCAACCGGTGGACTGGATGCTGAATTACAGAGGGGGCTCCTTTATTACCGACTTCTCCCAAGAGATCGCGTCCGAATGTCGCATCCGCGGCGTTTCTTTCGATGCGATCGATGGAGCTACGGCAGCCTCGATCTACGCAGAGGTGCAGGCTGAAAAAAACAACATGGATGCGGTGCGACTAGAAAAAGCACCAAAGATCGCTGTCTATGCACCTCCCGGATTCCGTCCATGGGATGATGCCGTAACGCTTGTTTTGGAATATGCAGAAGTGAAGTACGAGAAGATCTGGGATGATGACGTCATCAAGAACAAGCTTTCTGAATATGATTGGCTCCACCTTCATCACGAAGACTTCACAGGTCAGTACGGAAAGTTCTACGCAAGCTCTGCCGGAGAGAGCTGGTACATCCAGCAAGTTGCAGCTCTAGAGAACTCAGCACGGAAGCTCGGCTTCCGTAAGGTTAGTGAGATGAAGCGTGCTGTTGCAGAACGTATTCGCGAGTTCGTTGCTAATGGGGGATTCATGTTCGCCATGTGTAGCGCTACGGATACGTACGACATAGCGTTAGCGGCATCGCAACTCGACATCTGTGATGTTATCTATGATGGCGATCCGATGGACCGCGATGCGAATGAAAAACTCAATTACGCGCCGTGCTTTGCTTTTGAGAATTTCAAACTCGTGATGAACCCCTTGCAGTATGAGTTCTCGGATATTGATGTAGATGCAAACACGATCATACAAACAGAGTCGAGTGATTATTTCACCCTCTTCGATTTCTCCGCCAAGTACGATCCCGTTCCAACGATGCTCACGCAATCACACGTAAGCGTCATCAAAGGCTTCCTTGGACAAACAACGGCGTTCCATAAGGACCTCGTCAAAAAATCCGTTACCATCCTTGGAGAACGCGATGGCACGGATCAGGTGCGATACATCCACGGCAATGTGGGAAGGGGCACCTTCACCTGGTATGGTGGGCACGACCCTGAAGACTACCGTCACGCCGTTGGCGATCCGGCAACCGTCCTTGCCCTCCACCCCAACTCACCAGGCTACCGCCTGATCCTCAATAACGTCCTCTTCCCAGCCGCAAAAAAAAAGAAGCAGAAGACGTGAGAGCAGGATATTAGGAGAGTTACTAGTTACTAGTTACTAGTTACTAGTTACTAGTTACTAGTTACTAGTTACCAGTTACCCCGTAAACTCCGTAACTCCATACACAGCAGTGATTTGGAGTCAGTCTACGTACAATGAACCACAATTCATTGGTTTGCTCGGCATTATTACCGAGTTTTGCAACCGACCATGCAGCAAGTGTCAACAATCCTCCACACTGGGTTACGTCCCTTGCCGCTACGATCTTTGAAAATCGGACTTGTAATCTGCAGTTTATTGGTTCATTCGTGTGTCGGCCACAAGCCGGCGCCATCCGAGAGCAACACTACTTTTTGCTACAATGAACCTGATGGGCTTCTTAGCCTTGACCCAGCCCAAGCATCGTACCGCAGTGCACTATGGACCAGCTCCCACCTCTATAATGGGTTAGTGGAGTTGGACTCTTCACTTCGCGTAGCACCGTGTATCGCACGGATGTGGAGTGTAGACCAGACCGGAATCGAATGGACCTTCACGATCAGAAACGACGTGTGGTTCCACCCAGATCCTTGTTTTGGCCAAATAGGTTCACGCAGAGTTGTTGCCAGTGACGTTAAATACAGTCTCGAGCGCATCTGTGACGCACGTACGAAGTCCACGGGGTTGTGGGCGTTTCGCACCACCATTCTCGGCGCTGATGAGTTTCATCAAGCCACCCGAGCAGGCCGGAGCGGATCCATTCAAGGCATCTTTGCTGACAATGATTCTACTCTTAGAATCAGACTCACAAAGCCTTTTGCTCCATTTCTTGCAGTTCTTACTATGCCATACGGCTCGATTATTCCTAGGGAAGCGATCGAAGCGTATGGGGCTGATTTTGGACGACATCCCGTTGGTACGGGCCCGTTCATCCTCAGATCATGGAACCAAGATAGAGAGCTGACCTTAACACGAAACCCGCGATACTTTAAGACCGATGATACCGGTCGACGACTTCCGTATTTGGAAACCATACGGATCTCGTTTCTGCGGGACCCAAAAAACGAATTCTTAGAGTTCACGCGTGGTCAATTCGACCTCGTTAGCAACATCGATGAATCGTTCGTGTCAAGCGTCTTTGAACCTAACGGCCAGTTACGTAAGCCGTACGATCGTTTTCGCGTGCTCAAGAAAGCAGCAAACACGGTTGAATACTACGGTATCCTGATGGACTCAACATTGTCCGCCGGACGTACCTCGCCCCTTGTTCGAAATCGTTTCCTCCGTCAGGCATTGAATTATGCCATAGACAGACATCGCATTGTTACGTACCTCCTCAATGGTAGAGGAATACCCGCCGTCTACGGAGTCTTACCTCCGGCGATGCCCGGGTTTAGTGACTCCATCGTTGGATATCGGTACGACCCCGACCGTGCACGTCGTCTTTTGGCTTTAGCAGGCTACCCAAATGGTAAAGGCCTCCCCACCTTGCTTCTGCAACTGGGGAATAGCCAACGCACCGCATCGATCGCTGAAGCGATCCAAGCACAATGGAAGGAGATCGGCGTCAACGTCGAACTTCGGCAGGTCGACTTTCCGCAGCACCTATCAATGGTCCGCGCAGGAGACCTCGCATTGTGGAGAACGAGTTGGATAGGGGACTACCCCGATCCTGAGAATTTTCTCGCCTTGTTCATTCACGACAACATCGCCCCCAATGGTCCAAACACCACAAGGGTAGATCGGCGTGATCTGGATTCGCTTTATGCTGAGGCACTTTCGCCAAGGCTTTCATTCGATCAGCGCTCTGCACTCTATCGGCGCATGGAACAGATCATCGTAGAAGAAGCCCCTTGGATATTCCTCTACTATCACGTTGTTCTTCGCATTGTAAACCCACACGTTAAGGGGCTAACCCTTGACGGTTCAGACCGCCTCATTCTCGAACGCGTGTTCAAAGAATGATGAGTGGCTTTATTCACGACTATAAAGGAGAATTGCCTATGCTCAGGATTCCTGGCCTGACACTCCTTTGCGTCATGATCGCCGCAGTGTTCTCGCTTACCACCGTTATTCCTATGGAAACGATGGGCGCATCAGCAAAGAGCAGCACTGTTAAAAAGTCCTCGCACAAGAAGAAGAAGTCGAAGAACGCTAAGTGTTCAACGGCATCTCGTGCAGTAGGAAAGAAACAAGCGATCGATCTTGTCCGTTCGCAGAGCCCCGAGCTCTGCCGTCTTGCCGGCATGGACTACACCACAACTGGTGAAGCCGTTGCCGAAGGTGCAGACGCCACGGCCGTTACGGAACAATCACAGCTTATGGATCAAGGCGAAGATCTCGCCGAACTTGAGCGTGAAGATGATGTTGCGGTTGATGTGGACGAATTCAGATCTCTCTGGCTCCAGTTTGTTGATGGTAGTGGAGCAGAGATGACCGAAGGGGGCATCCCAAAGCAGAATATCATTGAAGTAGTGATGGACTGGCTTGGCACCCGTTATGATTTTGGCGGACAAGCACGTTCCGGTATCGATTGTTCAGCATTCACTCGCATGGTTTATGCAAGTGTTGCGAAGATCGAACTTCCACGAACAGCTGCTCAACAGTCAACCATCGGACGGAACATATCGAAGCGCACCGATCTCCAATTCGGAGACCTAGTGTTCTTCCATACGCGACGTCACGCATACGTCTCGCACGTTGGTGTGTACCTCGGAGACAACCTCTTCGCACACGCATCATCGCGCTACGGTGTTACGATCTCCTCGCTAGAGTCCACGTATTACAGCAAGCGCCTCATCGGCGTTCGCCGCCTTACGGAAGCAGACATCGTCCGTCTGGCATCAACCACGGATACTACGGCGAATTAATACCGCCAGTAACAAGTCCGATCTTTACAGATCCATAAACGGGGTTCCTCTTTGAGGAACCCCGTTTTGCGTTATGGGGCTCATCATACCGGACGTTTCTTGGCTCACCCCGCACCATCTCGCTCTGCTCGATGTTGCCGCCCCTCTCATCCTGAGAGGGGCTTTTGTTTTGTATCTCATGAACGCAGTGGCTCCCCACTCAGGATGAGAGGGGAAGGGGGTGAGCCGAGAGAACAGCGAATTCCTATTCCAAAATACTGATCACGACTCTCGGGTCCTGCGTTTTGGAGCAGCCTTGCCTGACTTCTTCTTCACTTCTTCGACTTGATCTATTGAAAGCACAAGGTCGATCATGCGCTTCTCAACGTTGGCCTTTGCAATGCGAACACGAACGAGCGAACCATAACGGAATACGCGTTTGTTCTTGCGACCATATAGCCGCATACGCTTCTCGTCAAACACGTAGTAGTCGTCGTTGATGTCTCGCATGTGCAACAGACCTTCAATCATAAGGTCGTTGAGGGTAACGAATACTCCAAACTGCGCAACACCAGTAACGTAGCCGATGTGATCGGTGCCAATGTGCTCGCGTGCAAGCATCGTCTGCGCACATTTCACCGAGGCGCGCTCGGCCTCTACGGCAGCACGCTCTGTGAGTGAACATTGCTCACCAACATGTCCGGCAAGTTCTTTGAGTTCCGACCAACGCTTTCGTTCGGGTTGTCCTTTGGCATACTCCTTTAGGGCACGGTGAACGTAGAGATCAGGATATCGTCGAATAGGTGACGTGAAGTGTGCATAATCGGCAAAGCCGAGTCCGAAGTGTCCGATGTTGTTTTTGGTGTACACGGCCTTGGCCATGGAACGCAGAAACAGGGTGTTCACAACAGGCTTCTCTACTCGATCTGCAGCTTGCTTCAGAATGCCGTTAATGACGGGTGGCGTCAATCGTCCGCTCGGTACGTCAAACCCTAGTGCACGAATGATGCCCACTGCGGCTTCCATCTTTTCTTTGTCGGGCTGGTCATGCACGCGATACACGTACGGTGGCATTTCCTTGGTCTTCCATGCAGCCTTGAGAACGTGGAGATGTTCGGCGACAGTACGATTAGCGGCAAGCATGCACTCTTCAACAAGTGATGTAGCATCCGTGCGTGTCTTGACCACTGCCTTTACGGGCATCTTGTTCTCGTCGAGGAGGAATTTCACTTCCTGCGTTTCAAAATCGATGCCACCATCGGTCATTCGCAACGCGAACAACGTCTTGGCAAGTTCTTGTAGTCGTAGAATGAGGTCTGCATTGTCGCCCACACCGGTGTCAATGATCTCTTGCGCCTCTTCGTACGAATAGCGCCGCTTGCTCTCAATAACCGACTCTTCGATACGATACGAGGTGCGCTCACCGCTCGCTGTAAACTCCATAAAAACGGAGTATGCAAAACGGGGCTTATGGGGCACTAGTGAGCAAATGTCGTTGGACAAATGTTCGGGTAGCATGGGAACCACTCCATCTACAAGGTACGTGCTGTTACCCCGCAACAACGCTTCAAGATCTAACGCAGAACCTTCTGTGACGTAGTGTGATACGTCGGCGATGTGCACACCAAGTTCTACGTTTCCGTTAGCGAGCTGACGCAGAGATAGGGCATCATCAAAGTCGCGTGCGTCCACAGGATCGATCGTGACGATGAGTTCGTCCAGAAGATTCGTGCGGCCAGGGGGCACTGATGATGTTGGCTGTGCATAGGCGGCAGCTTCCGCTTCTACACGTGATGGAAACTCCGCTGGTAGGCGGAACTCCTTGCGAATGGCTGCAAACTCAACCGTTGCCTTGCCCGACAGTCCAAACACTTCCTTAACCGATGCTTCGGGCGATGCGTTCGCATGTTCCCAACGTACAAATGTTGCAAGCGCTTTGTCACCGGGCTTTGCGCCATTGAGATTCTTCTCGCTTACAAGAAAGTCAACATGATACTTTGCTTCGTCCGGGATGAGATAATAAAACGCACCATCGTACTCTATCGTACCGGATATCGGATGCGCAGAGCGCTCAATTATGGCAACCACCTCGCCCCGTACCTTGCGGTCCTTGGGAATAGCATGCGGACGAACCTGCACCACATCGCCGTCGAGTGCAGTGAGCATGTGTTGTCGCTTGATGTGCACCACCGGCATTTCGGGGTCATCGGTTTTTACCGTCGCATTGTCGTGATAGGTGGATAGCACCCCACGCAGACCATCTGCAGTCTGCACAAACGAGGGCAACGAATAGCGTCGGCGACTATGGCGCATGAGTGCCCCTTCATCGGCCATGACGTTGAGGAGCTCGCGCATTTGTTCGTAGTCGTCGGAGTCAGCACGGATGCGAAGTTTTTTCGACATGTCGAGCATCTGCACGGGGCTATTGGCTTCGCTCAACAGTTCCAAGATCTCCGTACGGAGATCTCGAATGGTAGTAAGTCTTTTCATCCTGCAAATTAGCCCTCAAACCACTATAGCTTACCCGGTATCACAAAGACGGGTGCCTGGATCTTGTGGCGAACGGCGTCAATGGTGGCTCCGTGAACAAGATCTCCGATGCCCGAGTGGCCGTGGCCAGCCATTACCAAGAGGTCGGGTAGCGACTCGTTGATGAGCTTGGGCAGTGCCTGACGAGGATTACCATATCCTATCACAACCTCGGTATAACGTCCGGTTGCCTTTATCTGCATCGCATAGGAATCTAGCCGCTGACGGTCGCTGCTCGTCTCGGCGTCAAGAGCATCCTGACCCATGACAAGAGCGCTTACTGTTTCCACCACGTGAATGAGAACCACGGTGCTCTCTTGCCTGCACATTGACAATGCCGATCGCAATGCAGATTCGTCAACGGATGAAAAGTCAACCGTAACAGCAACGCGTTTGAAAGATTGCAACTCTGAAAAATCGAACGATGCTGGCTCATCATCGTGTGGCATGGCTACACGCGTGCGCCATGGCTTGCCCCATATCGGTACGATGGTGATGTACAGGAGAACAACAATGCAGAACGCGATGATTGGCAGCACGATCATGCCTATCCATGGGGCTGAAGAAGACGAGGTCGACATCCACGACAGTACCTCGGCGTAGACCAGTTTGCCATTGAGACCAACGATGATCGCTGCACTGAGCCAAGCAAAGATCTTTGTAAACGTTCCGATCACATGATCGCGCATCGCAGCCTTGTCACTCACAAAGTGAATGAGGGGGATCACAGCGAATCCGAGTTGCAGACTCAACACAACTTGTGATAGTACAAGAAGGTCGCCTACGGCATCATCACCGGCAATGACGATCACGAGCACGGCAGGGACGATGGCGATACTGCGCGTCAGGAGTCTGCGTATCCACGGACGCATACGAAGTCCTAGATATCCCTCCATCACAACCTGGCCTGCCAGCGTTCCCGTTACCGTGCTGCTCTGGCCCGAAGCGATGAGTGCAATGGCAAAGAGAATGGGCGCCATCGAGCTTCCAAGGAGTGGAGCAAGGAGCTTGTACGCGTCAGCGATGTCCGTTACGTTCTGCAATCCGTTAGTATAGAATGCTGCAGCCGCAACAACAAGGATAGCCCCGTTGACGAAGAGTGCGAGATTGAGGGCAATAGCCGAATCGATGAAGTTAAATTTGATCGCCTCCTTGATGCCAGCAATCGTGCGCGGAAACCGCCGCGTCTGCACAAGAGCAGAATGGAGATACAGATTGTGCGGCATCACCGTAGCACCAATGATCCCGATGGTGATGTAGAGCGCATCGTCATTCGGGATGGAAGGGATAAGCCCCGTTGCAAGCGTGGGAAGGTGTGGAGAGGACATCAGGACCTGCCATAAGAATGCAAGACCGATGGTAGTGATAAGTCCAAGGACGATAGACTCCATGCGGCGGATGTTTCCGCGCATGATGAGCATCAAAACAACCGTGTCGAACAATGTGATGACCACTGCCCACGACATGGGAATGCCGGTAAGAAGGTGCACGCCGATGGCCATGCCAAGTACCTCGGCCATGTCGCATGCGGCTATGGCAAGCTCTGCCAGACCATACAGCGTGTAGTTGACAAATGGGGGATAGGCCAGTCTCGACGCTTGGGCAAGATCTAGGCGACGAACAAGTCCAAGGCGCGCACTAAGCGACTGTAGAAGAAGTGCAATCATGTTTGAAAGCACAAGCACCCACAGCAGCGTGTAGCCGAACTTACTACCACCGGCAATGTCGGTTGCCCAGTTACCGGGGTCCATGTAGCCAACAGCAATGAGATATGCCGGACCCATAAAGGCAGAGAGCCTGCGCCAGAAACCACCAGCTACCTGGGTCTCTACTGAGCCGTGAACTTCCTCTAGAGAGGGTTGTTGGGGTAGCTTTGTCATGATGTCTTAGGTAGTGTGGTGCTCGCCATACGTTCCACAAACACCTTCTCACATACATCGAGCGACAGTTCAATGTTCTTTCGTAGATGCACAAGCTTCAATAGAGACGCATCTTCATTTCTCGATGCGATGCGCAGTGCGGATCCAATGCCGATGCCGTGTGTTGTGAGAAGCCTGAGCATCGTATTGTCATGGCTATGTACACGACGGACAATAACGGATTCTTGAGATTCTACATCTGCAAGACGCTCCGTTGTAGTGGGCGGGATTCTTCCGTCCTTCGTAGGAATCGGTTCTCCATGCGGGTCGTACTGCGGATCGCCTAGTATCCTTGCAATACGGTCTTCGAACTCCTCGCTGATATGATGTTCTAGGCGCTCAGCTTCTTCATGCACCTGATCCCATGTATAGCCGAGTGCCTTGGCGAGATACGTCTCGATCAAGCGATGGTGACGAAGGATCTCGAGCGCTACCTTGCGTCCGGCATGCGTAAGCACCACGCCTTTATATGACTCATGCTTGACGAGCTTCATCTCATCAAGTTTCTTCAACATACTCGTAACTGATGCGGGGCTTACTTCTAGACGTGAGGCGATATCTGTAGTCGTTGCAGACTCATCCTTACCGGTCTGAAGGATGGCCTTTAAGTAGTCTTGTACGTTCTGTGAGAGATTTGATGTCATTGGTAGAGTTCGTTGTTAGAAATATGTTGAAACACCAAACTGCACAACTGCCATGTAGACAGGTGGGTTGCCAAGGAGGTCAGTACGTGCTTCATACCGATAGTTAAAACGCACAACAGTAGTTCCTACCGGGCGCCACGACAATGACCCAGTCATTGATAAGATCTCATCACCGATTGACTGACCGGTCTCACGAAACGTGTCTTGATTGTAGTCAACATATTCACCCCGAAGTCCGAGAAGCAACTGCGCTGCATCCCATGTAAACATTCGTGCCTGCAAGATGGTACCCACCACGTCGATGTATGCACCTATTTGTTGCGATCCATACGTCTGACTATATGTGGAAGGCACGTCAACATACACCTTCGAGAGTTCACCTTGTATTCGAAGTCGGTTGTCGAGAAACGCTACGTTGCCATCAACTGAGAGCACAGTGGCCGTACGACGTTCATCAACAGAGAGCCCACTGACAGTGCTGCTCCCATAGGCTCCGGTGAGTACAGAAAGTCCGATCTCGCCAATCGAGCGATTTCGCACAGCAAGCTTGCCTGTGAACATCGCGCTACCACTCGGATTCTCAATGAATCGCGTTGGAGATGTCTTCCCAGCTGCAAGCGATGTACGACTCTGTGCATTGTCGATGATCGCACCATCAAAGCCGTTCGTGAGATATGCCTCATAGCCGATCACCCAGCCACTGAATGAGTGCTTGCCATGGAGCCCCATTCCAACATTGGATAGGGTTGATGGGACGATTGTGGTAGCACACAACGGGCGATCAACAAACTCCCACTTGGGACCGTCATGGTTCTGATTGAAGGCGCCAATAGGATTCATCACGATCCCGGCTCGAAGCACCAATAGCCGATCGAATTCCATG
>JAPLFN010000123.1:61493-81252 GCA_026390655.1 Candidatus Kapaibacterium sp. | reverse complement strand
TAGGGAAAACTCTGAACGAATTCGTACGCAGTAGTCTTCACGCCATACCGCGTGCGCGTACCAACACTTTTGATAAGCCCGGTCTCCTGTTGGAGTCGGCGCAATAGCCGGATGGTCGTCAGAACATCCGTGTTTGACAATGCTGCTTGTAGAAATGCGGTAAACTCTTGGCCCTCAGCAGCGCATAGCGAGAGTGCTATTGCGTCGTCTTCAACGATTTCGCGCAGGACAACATCTGTTGAAGGGTGTTCACCCGTAATGAGCTTAATGCTGTCAAAGGCACGTTCGTCAAAAGATCCATCAGCAGAGAGATGCCCAGCCCCTTGAATGAATCTCACATATTCTGCAATGATCCCTGGGTTCCCTGCGGACCGCTCGTATATCGTGGAGACGATCGTGTCAGGTACTTGTGCAGAAGGAATGATCTGTTGAATAACGCCCAAGACATGATCACGTTCAACGGCCTCGAGATGAATGGTTGCATTGCGCAGGTCATCCGTTCTTAGCAATGACGCGAGTGCAAGATTTGATCGTAGCACTGCCGACGGTGATACAGCCCATACGATAAGCAACGGTGTGGAAGACAATGCGCTTGCAAGTTGCCGTACAACTTCAACACTTTGCGAGTCCGACCACTGTGCATCATCAACGAGCAACACGAAGGGCGTCTTTTCGGCAATGGTTCGTAGCGTGGTAACGCATTCCGCAACTGCCGAACGTTTCTTCTCTTGCAGAGCCGCGGTATCGCGCTTGTACTCATTTACATCCTGCGAGATCGCTTTGACCGCGTAGAACAGATCGCCGGCAATGGGTATGGAGGCAAGAACACTCATGCCAATGTTCAATGCCAATCGTTTCCGCGCCGCCTGACCGGACTGTGAGAATAGCTTCTCTATTGCAGAACCGAAAGGTTGAAGGGGCTGGATAGCACTTGTATTGATCGCACCAATAGGCGGCCTACAGTCAACACGGATAGTAGTAACATTCTTGACGGCTAGTATAGCCTCCATCCAGTCGAGCAGCGTTGTCTTGCCCATGCCGGACTCCGCGGAGATCACAACCACGCCGCCGCTACCGCTCTGCCATGACTCAATCTTTTTTGTCAAAGCGGCGCAGGCCGCGTCTCTTCCTGCAGGCATGTTCATCACCGATTGTCTCCCTCATTGCGAGAAGTTCTCGGCACCGCAAGAAATGCACGAAGAAGATGTTCGGCGTCCGCATCAGAAGCAGAGCCGTGAGCGTGATGATCCCGATGTGGGTCGACTCCCTCCTCGTCCGTTCGACCATACATGAGCACCATGGCATAGGTAATGAGGAGCATGAATTCCAAACCAAGTGCGCCCAATACAACCGATGGATCTGTTGCTGGCAGGAATTTCAGTCCACGTATGCCGATGACGATGATGAGGATAGCCGCGCCTATATAGACAAAGCCGAGGACTGCATTGCTGTACCGATCGGTGAAGTACTCTCGCATGTAAAACTTAATCGCATCATGGGTACGAAGCAGTCGGCTTCCACCTGTAGCCTCACGCCAGCGAACGGCATTTCGAAGGAGCTCCAGATCCGTAAACGGTATTCCGTAGGCGTCCGCGAGGTCGTGCATTCTTCGAAGATCTGCGTTAAGGATGTCCCTCGTTATAGAGCGTATCTCCTCAGGAGTATGATCGCCAAACTGCGAGATAGCGAGCCTATCCATTGCATTGAGGACCTCGCGCTCGATCTTTTGGCGTACAAATCCAAAAAGGCCTGTTGCTAATGTTGTAAGAAGAGCGGCGAGTACAAAGCCCCCTACGATCACAAGAGGTGCAAACGCAACGGCCGGGGTAAAGATGTATTCGGCGTGATAGCGTGGAGCTTTGTCAGTTGCAGGTGCAAGGGCACGAGCTGCGTCTACGGATTTCCGCTCGTGAGGATCTACAAGGGCCCACGTAGAAAATGTGCCTGTCGTTACGATCTCATCGTCTCGGTTCTCGGCGATACGGTACGTTACCATGGAGCCATCTCTCACAACATCGCTTCGGAGGAACGATGCAAAGAACGAGTCCATAGCAGGAGCCGCAACGAACAAGAAGAGCATCACTGAGCATGTTACTGCCAGGAGTGCGAACAGAAACACTTGTGAAGGTGTGTGTTCAGAGAGTTCTACGACGCGAGAACGAGTTGTTACCATGGCGGAAAGATAAACAGATACGGAGACACGGAGATACAAAAAAGCCTGTGCCGGATCTCTCCAACACAGGCTTAGAAATTCACTACCGACTACTCATCATTTCTCGTCGACGATGGTGTAATCAGCATCCTCAACCTTATTTCCGTCGGCTTCGCCAGGGGCTGCGCCATCAGTTGGTTGTGCGCCGTCCGCCGGTGCTGCTTGGGATGCCTGCTCATACATCTTCGTGGATGCTTCACTCCAGATCTGATTCAAGGCGTCCGTTGCCGGGCGGATATCGGCAGGGTTGTTCTTTGCTGCGTCAACCAGGCGATCCTTGGCCTTGGTGATCCTCTCCTTTGTGTCAGCGTCGAGCTTCTCGTCGTACTCCTTCAATTGCTTTTCGGTGCTATAGATCAGCTGATCAGCCTGGTTGCGGAGCTCGATCTCTTCCTTACGCTTCTTATCCTCAGCGGCGTGATCTTGAGCATCGCGCTTCATTTTCTCGACTTCTGTCTTGTCCAATCCACTGGAGCCAGTGATTCTGATAGTCTGTTCCTTGTTGGTTGCCTTGTCCTTAGCCATAACACTGAGGATTCCATTTGCGTCGATGTCGAAGGTGACTTCGACCTGTGGAATGCCACGTGGTGCCGGCGGAATACCGTCAAGGTGAAACTTGCCGAGAGACTTGTTGTCTGCTGCCATCGAACGCTCGCCCTGGAGGATATTGATCTCTACAGATGGCTGATTGTCCGAAGCTGTTGAATAGGTCTCCGTCTTGCGGTGTGGAATTGTTGTGTTGGCTTGGATCATCGGCGTCATAACACCGCCCATGGTTTCAATACCCAATGATAGCGGCGTAACGTCCAACAAGAGTACGTCCTTCACATCGCCAGAAAGAACACCACCTTGAATGGCGGCACCAATGGCAACCACTTCATCCGGATTAACGCCTTTTGAAGGCTCCTTACCGAAGAAGTTTTTTACAAGCTCCTGGATCTTTGGAATACGTGTTGAGCCCCCTACAAGGATGACTTCATCGATCTGTGAAGGGGTAAACTTCGCGTCACGCAAAGCAGCCTCGCATGGCTTGAGAGAGCGATCGAACAGGTCGGAGCATAGCTGCTCAAAACGCGCACGCGTCACATTCACATTAAAGTGCTTAGGACCGTCTGCCGTTGCCGTGATGAATGGCAGGCTGACGTCTGTTTGGAGCATCTGTGACAATTCGATCTTCGCCTTCTCTGCGGCTTCCCGTAAACGTTGCAGAGCCATCGGGTCCTTGCGGAGATCAATGCCTTCTTGCTTGTTAAACTCATCCGCAAGAAAGTCTATGAGGCGTTGGTCAAAGTTATCGCCACCGAGGTGCGTGTCGCCATTCGTAGACTTCACTTCAAACACCCCATCGCCGATCTCAAGGATGGAGATATCAAACGTGCCACCACCTAGATCATAGACAGCGATAGTTTGATTCTGTCCCTTTTTGTCTAGACCATATGCAAGCGCGGCAGCCGTTGGTGCGTTGATGATGCGACGAACCGTAAGGCCTGCGATCTCGCCGGCATCCTTCGTTGCTTGACGTTGCGAGTCGTTGAAATATGCGGGAACAGTGATCACTGCTTCCGTGATCTTTTCTCCGAGATAGTCTTCAGCCGTTTGCTTCATCTTCTGCAATACCATTGCTGATATCTCAGGGGGCGTATAGAGTCGCCCATCGATATCAACACGTGCAGTATTGTTCTCGCCGGCCACAACCGTGTATGCTACGCTCTTAGCCTCATCGGAAACTTCCGACATTTGACGTCCCATGAAGCGCTTGATCGAATACACGGTATTCTTTGGATTGGTCACATTCTGGCGCTTTGCCGATTGACCCACCAAACGCTCTCCACCCTTCGTGAAGGCAACTACGGAAGGTGTGGTGCGCATACCTTCAACGTTGGCGATCACGACCGGAGTAGATCCTTCCATTACGGACACGCACGAATTCGTGGTGCCTAAGTCGATTCCTATGATCTTTCCCATTTTCTGGTCCCTTGTGTTTGACATTGGTTTTATTGCGAGTTTCAACGTGATCATTCACGTGGCTCAGCCTCACCACGGAAAAGTGTGCCAAACGAGGAAAACTGCCAATACGGCAGAACAAGCACCTAACTGCGTGACATAAATGCGGTTAGGTACTGCCAAATGCACAGACGAGGCGAGATCTAGTGTGAGATTTCGATTCACTTCCCCTAGGGGCCACCTTGGCAAATGTTCTTAACCGAATCGTAGATGATCTTGCGAGAGGTGACGTACCTAATCTTCGGTTACCTTCTCAACAGACTGGGACCAATGAAGCGTGCAATCAATTTCATCCTAGGAACGATTTCGTTTCTACTTATCTGTTTCTATGCCGAGGCAAGCATCACAGTTAACGATGGAATCATTCGAGATATAGGTGCCGTCTTGCCATTGTTTCGCATGGAGACTACGATTCGCATCGTAATCTTGCTAAGCATGATCACACCACTTGCACTGATCGGATGTATCACGTGGTTCATAGATAGGGGCTTCGAAGCAGAACCGACGTAGATTGGCAGGTTATGAAGACCGATATCCGCCAAGCCCCCTCTCGCATAAAGCGCTTCTGGAAAACGCTGGGTCCGGGACTTGTAACCGGTGCAAGTGATGATGACCCATCGGGCATTGCAACATATTCCCAGGCAGGCGCGCAATTTGGTCTGATGCTTCTTTGGACAGCCGCCTTTACCTACCCGATGATGGTTGTTGTCCAGGAGATGTGTGCCCGTATCGGCATCGTTACGAAACAGGGTTTAACTGCTACGATCAAGCAACATTATCCAAGGCCAATGCTTTGGTTGATAATTGCGCTCAGCTTTCCCGCCATCACGTTGAACATTGGCGCTGATATCGCCGGTATGGGAGCTGTAGGTAATCTCTTGATCCCCCAGGTTCCGTCATGGATCTTCTCGGTTGTATCCACTGCTGTTTTGATGTACACGATAATCTCCTTTTCGTATCGAAGAATCGCGTCCGTCCTAAAGTGGTTGTGTCTTACGCTTCTAAGCTACATCCTCATTCCCTTCCTCGTTGATACGGATTGGGCGCTCGTCCTTCAAAAAGCCGTTGTTCCAAGCATTCAGTTTGATCGCGCCTTTCTTCTTGTACTCGTTGGCATACTAGGGACAACAATATCGCCCTACCTATTTTTCTGGCAGACCTCAATGGAGGTAGAGGAAGGGGCTGGCAGGAATCTTGTTGTTGACAAGGTCGTGATCACTGAGATGAATACGGACGTGCGTGGAGGAATGTTCTTTACGACGGTGGTCTTCTTCTTTATCATCCTCACGTCAGGAACCGTTCTGCACTCTGCAGGCATACTCAACATCACAACGGTAGAGGATGCAGCAAAGAGCTTACGTCCGTTGGCTGGTGAAATGTCGTACGCGCTATTCGCCATCGGAGTTATCGGCACAGGTTTCCTCGCCATCCCCGTTCTTGCAGGTGCACTTAGTTACATGGTAGCCGAGACGTTTGGGTGGAAAGAGGGTCTTAACAAGAAGTTCACGCAGGCGCCGGGCTTCTACCTCACTATGATCGCGTCGCTAATCATCGGACTCATGATCGATGTTACTAATGTAAGTCCGATAACTGCTCTCATTTACACTGCTGTGCTCTATGGGGTTACCGCTCCTGTTCTCATTGCACTTGTCATGCACGTTTGTAATCGCAGGTCGATCATGGGAGCATTTACAAACTCACTCACCACAAACGTAATGGGTGCTATCACGCTCATTGTTATGATTGCCGCTGCGATATTGTTCATCGGACTATGGGTGATGGAGTAGAATGTCGCGTTCGCATACAAGAGAATTGATTGTAAATGCCTGCCTTACCGGTAGTGCACCCGTCCAGTTCTTGACCGGCGAAGCAGGTATGGGCAAGTCTACGATGTTGCGCTCGGTGAAGGAGATCATCGTGCGGACAGACCCGTCCGTACGAATTGCCGACGTTGATTGCTCTGCGCCCCTTGCAGGTGTAAATGTTGGTGCGGTAGAGGCGCTCTACCCATGGGTACAGCTCATGCGTGAGTTGGCAACTGAGGCGCCCACCTCGCAAACCAAACAGCTTGTAACAGACCTTGCACGGGCATGGATCAAATTCATACCAATAGTAGGTGATTTGATTGAGTCTACAGTTGATACCGTGGCTATTGTCAAGCAACATCGTTCGCAAACGACCCCTGTGGAACCCGCCTCCAGTAGAGAGCATGTCTTTCATCAATGTATCGGCTTCTTCCGCGCACTAGCAATGGAAAGCAGAGTTGTGATCATCATTGATGATGCTCATTGGGCAGACGATTCTTCCTTGAATCTCCTCTTCGCACTTGCGAGGGCCTCTGAGGGAAATATCGTATGCATCGTAGCCTATAGGCCCGACGATGTTCGCACATCTCGGCTCGGCGGGGAACATACGCTCCTTCATATACGTCGTGAGTTAGAGCGGTATGACCTTTGTTCGGAGATCGTTCTACCGCCTATGACAAGCGACGAACTTCTAGAAATAGCGGGTGCAGACAACGTAGACATTACGAGATTAATGCGCTACTGCGGTGGCAATCCTTTTCTTGCGCAAGGCTATTCCACCGAGCGATCATTGCCTAAAGCTCGAGCGAGCATCGAGGCAGTGATCGCGGAGAAGATCAGTCGTCTTGATGACGAACAACGAGATCTCCTTGCAATGGCTGCGGTTGAGGGTGAGACGTTTACTTCGCTTGTGCTACGTTCACTGAGCCCCTTGCCGCCGCTACACATAGCGCAAGTGTTGCGTAAGGCTGAGCAGGATCATATGCTCGTACGCTCGCTCGGAAAATGTGGATGGTACGTTACAGAAACCGCGACGTATGAGTTTGCAAATGATGCAATCCATATTGCTCTTGAGAGAGCTATCAGTGATGAAGAACGAGAGCTATTGCATGCCGCTGTTGCTGACGTCCTTCGTTCAGAACGTGATGCGGCTGTCATCGACGGCTCCGACGCACAGCACATTGACGCGAAACTTGCAGTACATACAGAGCGAGGCGGAAGCCGAACCGAAGCGGCGGAGATCTGGCTGAGCATCGCAGAACGCGCATGGAGTCTCTATGCTGAGCGTGAGGCTCGGCATGCATTAGCCGAAGTTTTGCGCGTTTGTGATGTTGCAGCTACCTCGAAGCCACTTCGGATACTGCGGGGTAAGGGTCTCTGCCTACGCGGCATGATAGATCAGTTCGTCAGAAGAGTTACGGATGCTGTTGACGCATTTGAAGAGGCGGTGCAGATCGGTCGAAGTGTAGGCGACAAAGTATTGGAAGTAACGGCACTGTGTAGACGGGCGGCCGCAGCGAATGTAGCAGGAGATCCTGAAGGTGTTCGAGTAAGTGCAAGCGAAGCCTTGAATCTATCCATTGAGATCAAGTATGTGCTCGGCGAGCTAGCAGCTACGTCAATGATGGGCATGTGGAACGAATCCAACGGTGATCTTGATGCCGCAGAGGAGTGCTTTATGCGTTCACTAGCACTAGCAGTTGAGAGTGGCGAGATCAATCGGCGAGCAAACGCCCTCGTTAACATTGGACGCATACGCATCCATCGTGATGACCTTTCCAACAGCATTCCATGTTGTCTCGAAGCCGCAGAACTATTCGGTTCATTGAAGAAGTGGGACGGAATGGCACGAGCGCTCAATAATGCCGGAATAGCGTATGCTGCCGGGGAGCAGTTTGCAGAGGCTACTCGTGTCTACGGACAGGCTCTTGAACTCCATGAACGTATAGGCGACATTGTAGGGGGCTCCTCGTTACGCACGAATCTTGCCCAACTCTATCTGCGTCAGGGTGACCTCGAGACTGCGCACAATCTGATCGCTACGAGTATCTCAACGAAGCGAACTCTTCAAGATGGATACGGACTGGCTATTGCATTGTATACAAAGGGGCTGATCGAGATCGAGGAAATGAACATATCCGCTGCCCGCGTATCTCTAGAGGAGTCTCGCACAATTGCTGTAGACGTGCGAGAACAGATGGTTATAGATGAGATCGACAAAGCAATTGCGAGCATACCCGCGCTGTAACGCTCTACTTGTTATGCAGGTATCTTTCTAACGTCTTTTCGAGATCCGTAGCACGAAGACCGTCGTTCACAGCAACGATGCGACCATCAGGATCCACAAGAATCGTACGTGGGATCTCCGCCGCCTCGAGTATTCTCGCAGCTTCACTCTTCCATAGTCCCTGAGAAAAAACGATGTTCCACGGCATGGGATGTTGAATAGTGCGGAACGTATTGATGTCCTTCACGTCTGCGTCGAGAGAAATATTCAACACGTCAAAATTGGGCCCTAGGAATTTCTCTCTCGCACTTTCAATGAATGGGATCTCACTGACGCAATACGGAGACCACGTGGCCCAAATATTGATCAGTACATACTTGCCTCGCAGATCACGTGAGGTGAGATGTTTCGTGGAATCATCGAGTAACAGCCAATCGAATTCAGGCAAGAGCTTTCCAGCCATGATAGCACGATTTGGATCGAATTGTCGTTTTACATTCTCTGCGAGATCCGTGGTAGAATAGTCATGCATAAACCGCTCATAAAGAATCTTGTTCTGCTTCTCATCCTTCTCGATCTCACACATTTGCAGTGACCTGTAAAGTATGCCCGGTCCGTATAAGGGATGATACTTGATCACACTATCTAGATAGCTCCAGATCTGAGGGGCCATTGTGGCAGATGCTATGATTGGCACGATAGCTTCTTCATTGATACTCCACGCATCAGAGGCAGGAGGTACCTCCGCTACAATGCGTTCCGGACCGCTTACATCTCTATTTGTGCTAACAAGCACGATCGGTAAATGAGAAAGGCACGCGTTTGATATTGCGAAGTCGCGAAGCCGGCCCTCTGGCAATGATAGCGCTCTGTCCAGTTCAGCAGTAGCACGCTCAACCTGATGTTGGCGCCATTGATAGATGGCTGCAGAGTCATTCTCAAAAAGAGGTGGTCCAGCCTTGATGTACTTGATTATTGCCTTTTGTGCCAGACGTGCGGAGTCCAGTTGGACATCCTCAGCAGACACGAGGTCACACAAACTGCGATTATCGGAAACGGGCGCGTCCTTTGGATCCCAGGTAATCGTGATCTTCTTTCCCTTGCCTTTAATGACGCTTCGGAAGTCACCACCCAGGTCATATTCAAATGATGATTGCATAGTGCCGTTGATGCTGTGAGCGTTTGCGGCCGGCACATCTGACGTAAACGGGATCACCTGATACGTCGCCTTGCCGGCATCGAGCGGAATGACGGAGATGTACGTTCCATCAGACTTGCGCTCCATGAGCTTAACACGTTCGAAGGCTTCGTCCGTGAAGTCCGTAAGGATGGCAACACTATCGATTTTCTCTCCGCGCTGGCGGTTCGTTCGCAAGACCACATTAAACCGCACACTCCTCGTCTCAGGAGTAAGGTAGATCATCTTTGTTGCCATCACGTGGTCAACCGCGGCAAAGCAGACCGTGTGAATTCCTGCCTTCAGACTTTTATCGGGCTCTATACGAAAAGTACCGTCCTTTGCCACGCGAGCGATAATGCTTGGCGTAAATGTCCCGGGCTCAGCGATAAAGACCATGAACACTGTCGGAACAAATCCAGTGGTACTTGCGAGCGTTCCTGATATAACGGGTGCGCCACCAGACATGCCGTCGTCCTGAGACCGCACAACAGTAGCAAATCCTAAGAGAACGATGTACATCGTAAGTACGAAGAATCGTCCCACATTCCCCCCGGGATGAGAACTACAAACCATAACTGGCTGCAAAGTACGGCGTATCAGCGTATATAACGTCGTGCACCAATGTAGCGAGACGACCAATAGGTGTCCGTAAGCGACGACACCATCACTCCATTTGACGATGAAGCGTGAATGAAACGATTGGCGTCCATCATGATACCAACATGATTCACGTCGTTTCCGATCGTTCGAAAGAACACTAGATCACCGGGCAGTGGTGCCCCCTTATCAACGGGACTCCCCTCCACATACATGGAGTGTGACGTAAGTGGAAGTACTGCGTCATCAATGAAATAACAGTAGAGCACGAAGCCTGAACAGTCGAAGCACTCTGGGGTTCTGCCAGCAGGGCAATACGATGTCCCAATGAGCGATTCCGCGCGCTCAAGAATCTGCACAGCTCGCTTTGACGGGGCACTTCGAAGACTGGAAGAGCTTGAGCAACCAACGAGGAAGGGCACAACAAGAACTGCCACCATGAGGAACGCTTTATGCAGAGATGTCTGAAGAGTCAGAATCATCAATCTTCTCAGGAAAGACAATGGAGGCAAGGATCGATATGACCAAGACGATGGCAATACAGGCAAGAGCTACATCGATCGGGATCACGTACCAATCGTGAATGATCATTTTAATGCCGATCAGGGACAGAATCACGCTAAGACCGTACTTGAGGTAGTGAAAGATTCCCATTACGCCAGCAACGGCAAAAAATAAAGATCGTAACCCCATCACAGCAAAGACGTTGGAAGTGAATATGATAAATGTGTCGTTCGTCACAGCAAAAATCGCTGGGATAGAGTCCACGGCGAAAATGAGGTCAGTAAACTCAACCACAACCACCACGAGAAACAGTGGAGTGAACCATCGGATTCCATTCTTGCGAATGCTGAACCGCTCCTGATGATAGACATCGGTGATCCGTAAAAACCGCCTAGCATACTTCACTACGAGATTCTCTTCGAGATCTTGTGTGTCTTCACTAGCAAAGCCCATACGGAAGCCTGTGAAGAGCAAAAACGCACCAAAAATATAGAACACCCAATGGAAGGAATTGATCAGGGCAGAGCCAAGAGCGATCATCGATCCACGCATAACCAGTGCGCCAATAATTCCCCAGAACAAAACCTTATGGTGGTACTGAGGGGCAACCTTGAAGTATCGAAGAATGAGAATGATGACGAAGATGTTATCAACAGATAACGATTGCTCTAAGAGGTACCCGGCGAAGAACTCCGTTGCGGCTACCGGGCCCCGTACGAAGTACACAAAGGTGTTGAATCCGAGTGCTAACGCTATCCAGAAAACCGTCCAGCCCAGCGCCTCACTTACCTTGACCACATGTGGCGTACGATTGAATATCCCCAGATCAAGAGCCAGAAGGAGCAAGACCAGGACAATAAAGCCCAGATAGAGGATAGGGTCGGGAAGAAGATGCAGCATGAGATTACGAATCTACGACCGTAGATTGTACCATGCGTCCACTCATCCTCATTGACGGTATGTCGCTGGTGTTCCGCGCCTACCATGCTTTGCTACGTACCGGTATGCAATCGTCTGCCGGCGAACCAACGTTTGCTGTTTTTGCGTTCGCAAATATTCTAACGTCTCTTCTCGACAAGCATGATCCCGACGCGATAGCCGTGATCTTTGACACACCGGAACCAACGTTTCGGCACGTTCTCTATGATCAGTACAAGGCTCACCGTGACGCTTTCCCTGAAGACCTTGTTCCTCAGCTTCAACGCATCAAACAGATGATTGGGCTTATGGGGCTTGAGATGGTGGAGATGCCTGGCTTTGAAGCGGATGATATCGTGGGCACTATCTGCAAACGAGAAGGAAACGTGGATGGTCACGAGATTCTCTGCGTTACGTCCGACAAGGATTATTTCCAGCTCGTAACGGACAAAGTCAAGATCCTTCGTCCAGGTAAGGACGTGGGCGAATACGATGTGCTGGACGCTGTAAAAGTAAAAGCAAAGTTTGGTGTTGGGCCCGAGCATGTGATTGACGTGTTGGCACTTATTGGTGATGCATCGGATAATGTGCCTGGCGTAAAGGGCGTCGGTGAAAAGACAGCGATTCCCCTCATCGAACAATTCGGTTCTCTTGAGAATCTCTACGAGAACCTCGACTCCGTTGAGCGCCTATCCGTCCGCAAAAAGCTTGAGGACTCAAGAGAAATGGCTTTCCTTTCAAAGACCCTCGTCACGATCCATACAGATGTGCCGATAGACGCCAAACGTGTTGCACTCGCACGCCGCCCCATGGATCTGGCTGCCCTCGATACATTCTGCGAGGAGCTCGGCTTTCATACACTTCGCAGGAAGTTTGCGAAGTACGGAGATAAGGAGATAGGTAGCGTCACGCCATCGCGTGACGGAGATACGGAGATACAGAGTGTTGGAGATCTTCATCTTCAAACGTTGAAGGATGTACCACACGAGTATACCCTGGTGGATACGCCCGGTGGGCTATCAGCGATGATTGAAGTTCTGAAGGGAGCGACTCTACTTTCTGTCGACTTAGAAACCACAGGCCTCGACGCAATGCAATGTTCCATCGTTGGAATTGCATTGTGTGCAATTGAAGGAGTTGCCTTCTACATCGATGTTGATGACTCAACGATCAATGACTCGGGATCTCTTTTTGCCGATCATAGTGAGCGGCATGGTCTGCCCCTTACTGAGGTGCTTGAGGCTGTGAAGCCAATGCTTGTAGATGAAAGCATCGGTAAGTGCGGACAGAATCTGAAGTACGATATGCTCATTCTCAAGAGGTATGGCGTTGAAGTTTCTCCTGTAACGTTCGACTCCATGCTTGCGAGCTATGTACTCGACCCGGATAAGCTTCACAATCTCGATGCGCTTTCAGAACGTTGGTTGCAATACGCACCGATCTCGATCAAAACTCTCATCGGAGAAAAAAAAGCTCAGCAAAAATCTATGCGTGATGTAGATGCCGCCGTGGTTGCTGAATATGCTGCAGAAGACGCTGACCTTGCGTTAAGGCTCGCCCATCTCATGGATAAAGAGCTTCAGGATCAAGGCTTGCTTCATTTTGCTCAGAATCTTGAGTTTGCAGCCGTACCGGTGTTGATAACGATGGAGTATAATGGAATCTTCATCGATACAAAAGCGCTAGGTGGGCTGGGTGAGTTTATGCGCGCAGAGGCAATTCGTCTCGAGGCCGAGATCTGGAAAGAAGCCGGACAGACTTTTACGATCAGCTCGCCGAAGCAGTTGGCAGAAGTTCTGTTTGAGAACCTCATGCTGCCGGCATCAAAGAAGACAAAGACGGGCTACTCAACTGATTCAAGCGTGCTGACGGAACTTGCCGAGAGTTTCCCCATCGCGCAGATGGTTCTCGACTATCGTCAGGTAGAAAAGCTCCGTAGTACCTACGTTGAATCCCTGCCTCGTCTCATTCATCCTCTCACAGGCAGAGTGCACACTACCTTCAATCAAACAGTAGCGGCAACGGGAAGATTATCTTCAACAGAACCCAACCTGCAGAATATTCCTGTGCGCACAGAGTTAGGCCAACAGATACGTAAGGCCTTTGTACCGCAGCGCCCAGGACACGTGATCGTTTCTGCCGACTATTCGCAGATCGAGTTGCGGATCATGGCATCCTTCTCGAGGGATCCAAATCTCATCGCGGCCTTTGCATCAGGTGCAGATATCCACGCAGCCACTGCAGCCATCCTCTTCGACACGTCTATCGAGTCGGTCACGAGCGATCAGCGTCGTGTTGCAAAGACCGTAAACTTCGGAATCATGTATGGTCAGGGGGCTTTTGGTCTAGCGCAAGGACTTGGAATTGCACGCACAGAAGCACAGAAGATTATTGAGAATTACTTTGAAAAGTATGCAGGAATTAAAAACTACATCGACGAGACTGTAGCCGTTACGCGGGAAAGGGGATATGCCTCCACGATCTTGGGCAGGAGACGATATTTCCCCACAATCAACGCAAGTAACCGAGGACTTCGTACAGCAGCGGAGAGAGCAGCGATCAACATGCCTATCCAAGGGACGGCAGCGGATATGATGAAGCTGGCTATGATCCGTGTTCACGATCGCATGAAGAGCGAGGGTTTTCAGGCACTGATGATGCTGCAAGTCCATGACGAACTCGTTTTTGAGGCGCCGGAATCGGAAGTTGCAGCGCTTTGCAGCCTCGTTAAAGAGGAGATGGAACTGGCACTACCATTGGATCTCGTACCCGTTATCGTTGAGACGGGCACGGGCATATCGTGGTATGAAGCCCATTGATGTCGTACTTTTGCGTAAATGTCTATCGTCTCTGCCCTTGTCCTAGGTCTCATTCAAGGACTCACCGAGTTTATTCCCGTATCAAGCACAGCCCACCTCACAGTGGCCGCGGCTGCCTTCGGTGTGATTGATCCTGCGCACCCTGAACGCTGGACGTCGTTCATGGCCACAATACAGCTCGGGACTCTGGTAGCCGTCCTAGCATACTTCCGCTCCGATATCCTTCGCTCGGCTTCTGCATGGGTTCGCGAGAATCTGGGAAGGGGCCGGCGCGCATTTCGAGAACAGGGCCCGGATTCACGGTTAGGATGGTTTGTGATCGTCGGTACGATTCCAATTGTGGTAGTTGGCCTGGCATTCAAGGACATTCTTGAAGGCGCGCTCACAAAAAATTTACAGCTCATTGGTATTAGCCTCATTGGAATGGCCTTGCTGTTATGGCTAGCTGAAAAGAAGGCGTCATTTACGCGGACTGTATCCGACCTAAAGATCGCCGATGCTTTAAGCGTTGGCGCGGCCCAATGTCTTGCGCTCATTCCAGGAAGTTCTCGGAGCGGGTCGACGATCATGGCGGCACTGTTTCGTGGCATGACGCGCGAACACGCGGCGCGTTTCTCGTTTCTCCTTTCGATCCCGGCAGTTCTTGCTGCGGGCCTTTTGGAGTTCGCTCACGAGCTCAGACATCTGTCATGGGATGATGGCGGTTTTCAACTACTGGTGGCAACCCTTGCTGCCCTTGTAAGTGGTTATTGGTCGATCGCCTTCCTTTTGAAGTACCTCAGAACACATAGCATGAGAGTGTTCATACTCTATCGAATCGCTCTTGGAAGTATTCTCTTGTTCACCTCATGCACGTCACAGGAGAAGGGACAAACCCCTGTTATAGAGCAGTTAAAGCCACCACCAACGTCGAGCCGTCCGGTGAGCGCCGACACGATCATCGAGGCAGCGGCCGAGGCATCTGACACCGTTGTCATAAAGACATCCAAGGGTAGCATCACTGCAGAACTATACGGGAAAGACGCACCGGCAACGGTCGCAAACTTCCTAGGACTTGTTGATAAGCACTATTACGACGGCATTCTCTTCCACAGAGTATGGAAGGACTACGTGCTCCAGGCTGGCGATCCACGGACAAAAGTGGCTCAGGCACGTTCTGAATGGGGCAGAGGAGGTCAAACGGCATCCGGGAAGCCCCTTATCGACGAGCTCCGCCCAGGGAATCCGTCGGTCCGCGAAGGCTATAGAAAGGGCATTTTGGCGATGGCACACAAGCCAGCACCAAACTCCGGTACAAGCCAATTTTTCATTTGTCTCGATAAAGCAGTGACACTTCCGTACCAATACACGATTTTTGGCGACGTCATTGAAGGGATGGATGTTGTTGACAAGATCGGAAGGGTGGAAATTGAGCCTGGTCCGCTAGGTGAAACCGATGGAATCCCACGCTTGCCGGTCGTGATCATCAGCATTAAACGCAAATAATACTCATGCAATTCGGAGAAGTCCATGCAGGTCCTCGCAAGTCTCACAGCACTAGCCCTAATGATGGGCGTATTTGGAACAGCCAACAGTTCGGCACAACCAGACAAGAAGGGTAAGAAGCAAATGACATATATCATGACGGTAACTCAGGGTAATAAGGAACTTGGTAAGATCCAGATCAAATTGTGGCCGGAGATCGCTCCAAAGCATTGCGCGTTTTTTGACGCACGTGTTACAGAGGGATGGTATGACGGATCCGCCTTTCACCGCGTGATTCCTGGTTTCATGATCCAAGGTGGAGATCCAAACAGTAAAACCGGACCACGCAACTCGTGGGGTAGTGGTGGCTTTGCAGAGAAAGTTGTCGCTGAATTTTCTGCAACGAAGCACGTTCGAGGTACGTTATCTGCTGCCCGCACACCAGACCCAAACAGTTTTGGTGGTCAGTTTTTCCTCTGCGTTGCAGACGCATCATTTCTTGATGGCCAATACACTGCCTTTGGTGAAGTAGTCAGCGGGATGGAAGTAGCGGACCTTGTTGTGAATAGTCCCCGCGATGCTCAAGACAATCCTCTTGAGAAGATCACGTTCTCGATCGTAAAGGGCAAGTAATTGGAACAACTGCGGACATATCTGACGATTTCCATCATCGTGTTCTTGGGACTGTGCATACGGACAGAGGCCCAAGAGGTGGATTCCACCTATTTGCCGCGGAACCTAGGCTCAACTGTCAACGGGCAGTACGATGATATCCTTCCGGTCATCGCACCGGACGGGAAATCGTTGTACTTCTGTCGTAGTCACTCACCTGAGAACATTGGCGGTGGTCGCCAGGACATTTGGTTGAGTGAAATGTTAGAAGATGGAAGCTGGGGAATTGCGAAAAACATAGGCATCCCGTTGAACAATCGGGATAACAATTACCTGTGCTCTATCACTCCGGATGGAAATACGATCATCATCGGTGATGGCTATAGCGCGGCTACGAATCGCCAACGGAGTATCGCGATCGCGCACAGAACGGCCGATGGGTGGAGCGTCCCAAAGCCCGTTGTGATAAAGAACTTCTACAACGACAATCGTTTTGGAGAGTACTCGCTCGCGAATGATAACAAAACACTCATTCTCGCAGTAGAAAGAAAGGATTCTCGCGGTGGAAAAGATCTCTATGTCTGCTTTATCCAAGAGGACAGCTCGTTTTCAGAACCAATGAGTCTTGGTGCCGTCGTAAACTCACTTGGACATGAGGCAACGCCGTTCATTGCATCCGACAACTCCTCGTTGTACTTCGCTTCCGATGGTCAAGGTGGATATGGTGCGTTTGATGTATTCGTTACGCGTCGTCTTGATTCTACGTGGACCAGCTGGTCTGCTCCCGAAAACCTTGGACCAACGATCAATACAACCGGATGGGATCTGTACTACACTATCCCGGCATCTGGTGATTATGCCTACTATGTCTCGTACGTCAACACACTTGGTGCCGGAGACATTTTCAGGATCCGCCTTCCTGAAAAGGTTCGTCCACGTCCGGTGGTTCTCGTTACTGGTCGCGTACTGAATAAGAAGACCAACGAACCTATCGAAGCAGATATTATGTACGAAGTGCTTCCGGCAGGAACGGAAGCCGGACGTGCTCGTTCAACACCAACAACTGGAAGTTACAAAATCGTTCTCCCGGCTGGTGGTAAGTTTGGTTTCCGCGCTTCAGCAGTCAATTTTCTCTCTGTCAATGACAACCTTGATCTTTCAAAGTTGACGGCCTACACCGAACTCAGCCGGGACCTTTACCTTGTCCCTATCGAAGCTGGAAGTGTTGCTGAACTCAACAACATTTCCTTCGATTACAAGTCTGCCGTGCTACGCATTGAGTCATATCCTGAGCTCAATCGTATTACCACCATGCTGGTAAATAATCCGTCCATGACGATCGAGATCGGTGGCCACACAGATGCGGTTGCAAGTGTGCAGTATAACCAAGTGCTTTCGGAGGAGCGCGCCGATGCCGTGGTTCAGTATATCATCAAGCGTGGCAGCATCGATCTGAAACGGCTCTCACCTAAAGGTTATGGTGAAGCCAAGCCAATTGCCACGAATGAGACGGAAGAAGGCAGAGCTTTGAATCGTCGAGTTGAGATCACGATCATCACGAAGTAGATGAACACACCAAAGACCGACACAAGGAGCGGCATGCTCATCGAACGTGAGCATGCCGTTGTCTTTCAGACCTACCGCAGAATCCCTGTCGTTGTAGATCACGCTATTGGAACGCGTATCATCGACGCAGATGGTAAATCATATCTCGATTTGCTAGGGGGCTTTGCGGTAAACGCGCTTGGACATTCACATCCCAAGGTGATTGCGGCAATAGAACAGCAGATTCGTTCATACATGCACGTATCAAACGCCTTTTACCAGGAGCCACAAGTGCGTCTTGCCGAGCAGCTTGTATGGGCAACGGGATATCCACGCGTGTTCTTCTGTAACTCTGGTGCTGAAGCCACTGAGGGAGCGATGAAGATGGCGCGTCGGTTTGGCACTGCGAATGCTCGATATGACATCGTTGGTTTTTCGGGTGGCTTTCATGGTCGCACGTACGGTCCTTTGTCGATCATGGATAAGGCACTCTACAAGGACGGAATGGGTCCTTTTTTGCCGAACACGCTCGTGCTCCCATTCAACGATATCGACGCACTCGAAGCTCGTGTTGATGAAAACACCTGTGCCGTGATGCTAGAATTCCTTCAAGGAGAAGGGGGCATTGTGGAGGCAACAGAGGAGTTTATAGGAGCACTATGGAGGCTTAAGGAACAGTACGGATTTCTCGTGATTGCAGACGAAGTGCAAAGTGGTCTTGGAAGAACTGGTGACTTCTTTGCCTTTGAACGCTTTGGCGTTCGCCCGGATATTGTGACAATTGCCAAAGCCATTGGTGGCGGACTCCCACTGGGTGCCATCCTTGCAACGGACGAGGTTGCTGTACTCTTTGAACGTGGCATGCACGGCACAACGTACGGCGGCAATCCTGTAGCATGCGCAGCGGGTAGCGTAGTTCTTGCAGAAGTAACGTCAGGTTTGATGGATAATGTTCGTGAAGTTGGTGCTTACCTCCGTAGGTGCCTTGATGCAGTACACACTACCCATCCTCAGACTATTCGGGAAGTGCGTGGTCGCGGATGTATGCAGGGTCTGGTGGTTCATGGTGATTCATCCCCTTTCGTTTCGAAGCTGCTCGAGATGGGAATCATTGCCAATGCTACTGCCGGAAACGTGATCCGTTTCCTACCGTCATTCATAATCACGCGCCAGGACGTAGACACGTTATGTGTTGCGTTGGATTCCATGTTTCAATTATCAGAGCTGGAAAAGATCCAGTCAACCAATGGCTGAATCACCAACCACAACGTCAACGATCCTCTGCACATGCGCTCGTGACATTCCACCGATTCTTCGTGCAGAACTCGAAGCACTAGGGTACACTGTGAAGGCAGAGTATGCCTCCGGTGTTGAGATAGAAGGCACACTGGACGATTGCCTGCGTTTGAACCTGTGGTTGCGAACGGCCCACCGCGTCTTGTTCCGACTAGGATCCTGGCAGGCGAACACTGCCGACCAGATGTACGATGCCGTGAATAGTGTTCCATGGGATCAGTGGATCCCTGCCAAGGGCTACGTCTGTATCATTGGTTCTGTAGATACGCCAAGCATCGACAACGTGATGTATGCGAACATGCGCTGCAAGGACGCGGTTGTAGATCGCATACGTACCGTGAGAGGCATTAGGCCAGACTCCGGGCCAGACACCTCACAGTCTGTAGTGTTCCTGTATTGGCATGCAGAAACGCTCATGATCTATGTAGACACATCCGGTGCGCCCCTTTCCGATCGAGGATATCGCATCAATCCGGCAAAGGCTCCGATGAGAGAGTCTCTTGCAGCGGCTGTTGTCCTATCCACAAAATGGGCTCCCCATCTTCCCTTCGTCAATCCAATGTGTGGAAGTGGAAC
>JAPLFN010000123.1:0-61468 GCA_026390655.1 Candidatus Kapaibacterium sp. | reverse complement strand
TGCCATAGCAGCGGTTGACACGAAGATCAAACTCGAGATCTATTGTTCAGATAATGACGATCGTGCTATTCGTGCTGCTCGCGACAACGCAAAACGCGCGGGTATCTCCGCATCTTTTACCGTGAGCGACTTCAGAGTTGTGACACCACCGGAGGTGCCAGCTGTTCAAGCTGAGGAAGGGGCGCCTTCCGAGCACACCCCCGTCATCATTATGAATCCAGAGTTTGGTATTCGTATCGGTGATGAACGTACGCTTCGTACCACATACCGTGAGATCGGTGATCTCTACAAGCAGAAGTTTCGCGGCTACACCGGATACGTGTTCACTGGAAACTTTGCTCTAGCAAAGGAGATCGGACTCCGTTCCAAGCGTCGAATGCCCTTCTGGAGCGCAGACCTTGAATGCCGCCTCCTTGAGTTCGAACTCTACGATGGTTCGCGGATACAGTATCCGGAAAGATGAGGTGCGTAGGGTCACGCCATGGCGTGACCTAATGACGAGATGACGGAATGACGAAATGCAGGGGGCGCAGAATGTTCAAGATATCGTGGTTGCTTGTTCTCTTAATCATGTGCTGCTTGACATCTGATTTGCGAAGTCAGATAACGGGTGTGCAGCAATCCGAGTACTTCTCGTCACTCCGAGTAGGCGACACAGTAGCGGTGTACGATGATGACACCGCGGACTTCCATCTGATAATTATTGCCACCACCAACTCCTGTCAAATGGCGGGGCAATCGTTTGATCCGATTCGACAAAATCTTGCAGCCAAGGGGCTTGTGAGAGCACAGCTGTACGTGGCTACTGAAGACCCAGATTTTCCAAAGCGGCTTCAGGAGACATACCAATGGCAGTTCAGAAGCGAGATCGATCCACTTGGTGCGTATCAGAAGCTTTACCGGGTGCATCATCCACCAGTTGGGGTGATAACGGATAGGCATGGAGTTGTTTTGGCTGTGGGTCCAATTGGCAAGTCTGTTTATGATTGGGGTGCAGAGATTTCACGAATACCTATCGCCACAAGAGTGGTCCTCGACCTAGAACGCAACCTGAAGGAGATCGATCGAACGCGACTCCAGGAGTCGGAGTCAATCATCGCTGCTGGATTCCAGCGTTTTGTTGTGATGCTTTCTGACACTGTTGTATCAGTTTGTGCCTTGCCCCTTTCCAGACTTGACCTTTTTCATACAAACGGCAAACACCTTGCGGGCACTGCGATCAAGAAGGAGGGGTCGTACACTCCTTTTATGCCCTTGCAAGCGATGTCCCCAATGGGATCAAAAGGCCCTCTCTTGGTTGAGCTTGAAGAGAATGGGCGTGGCATTGTTATTCTCGAGTATGACATGGACCTAAAGGAACGACGAATTACTAGACCTCGTCTTCAGTTCGATTCAGGAGCTTTCCTCCGGTTCAATTTTTCTACCGATAAGACCCATACGCTCTTAGCCTCGGTCATTTCTCCTGCCGACTCTGTTGGTTTCAAGCAGCCATTGACCGGTACAACGCTCTGGTCATTATCGTCCGGCGATCAGATCATGACATTCGATAGAGAAGTGTGCTACAGCGAGGCGAATCTCAGCAACTACTTTTGGGGATCACAGGTGATTAGCGACGATGAGGTGGCTGTCTGCTATAGTCTAGGTGATTCACTCAGCATTCGAGATCGGAAAACTGGATCGATCAGGAGAGTAAAGATCGATTATGATACTACGATCTGGCGCACAAAATGGAGACAGAAATTTAGAGACCTGCTCTATTCTACGCCAATAGAGGACATCATGGCTTTCAGTGTTAACGTGAGCACCCACGGAACGCTGACTCGTGATGCTTCGAACGGTGCGTATTACGCCGAGTTCATGAATCAAGTCAAACCGGACGAATACGAAGTATACATCACAGGTCCAATTGGATCGCCACGCTGCCGAACTCGGCGTGTGGGCAAAAATGTGATGTGCCACGCCGTCAACAAGAACATCTTATACACTACTCTTTCATCGAAGGGTGCACTGTATCTCATTCGGTATTCCCTATAATCCCCGTAACACGGTCACGCCATGGCGTGACCCTACGTAACCGCGTAATCCAGTAACCCCGTATCTCCGTAACCCCGTAACACGGTCACGCCATGGCGTGACCCTACCTAACCCCGTATCTCCGTAATTTCGCCGATGATCAATATCACTCTTCCGAATGGCGACGTGCGACAGTACCCTGTGGGTGCGAGCGGCATGGATATCGCCAAAAGTATTTCCGACGGTCTGGCTCGCGTGGCTGTTGGGATCTACGTTAACAACAAGCCTTATGACCTCGCACGTCCTATTACGATGGACGCCACGATACGGATTGTAACGTTCGATAATGACGAAGGCAAGGAGATCTTCTGGCACTCCACGGCGCACTTGATGGCCGAGGCATTGGAGAGTATGTATCCTGGTGTGAAATTCGGCATCGGACCTCCTATCGAAGCTGGATTCTACTACGACGTCGACCTGCCGGGTGATACCAAGCTCAGCGTTGATGATCTTCCGAAGATCGAAGCAAAGATGATGGAGCTCGTTAAACGTGATGTGCCCTACGAACGCGTTGAGATGAACTGGTCAGACGCGGTTGCGTACTTCACGGAAAAGGGTGACGAGTATAAACTCGAACTTCTTGACGGCCTTAAAGACAGCGAGATCACCTTCTACCGTCAAGGTAACTTCACGGATCTGTGCCGTGGTACCCACGTTCCGTCAACCGGACTGATCAAGTATCCGAAACTCCTCTCGATTGCCGGCGCATACTGGCGCGGTGATGAGAAGCGTAAGCAACTCACACGTATCTACGGAATCGCCTTTCCAAAAAAGGCTCAGCTCGAAGAGTACATCACGCAGCGGGAAGAGGCTGAACGTAGAGATCACCGAAAGCTTGGCAAAGAACTCGAGATATACATGATCACTCCGATGGTGGGAGGGGGCTTACCTATCTGGCTCCCGAATGGTACCATCTTGCGTCGTAGACTAGAAGCCTTCTTGCGAGACGAACAGGTAAAGCGCGGCTACCAAGAGGTGATCACACCGCATATCGGGAACCTTGAACTCTACAAGACATCCGGACACTACCCGTACTACGCAGATTCGCAGTTCGATCCGATCACTGTGGAAGACGAACAGTATCTGCTCAAACCGATGAACTGTCCTCACCATCATCAGATCTACTCTTCTAAACCACGTTCATATCGCGATCTTCCATTGCGTCTCGCAGAATTCGGTACTGTGTACCGCTACGAACAATCCGGTGAACTCAATGGCCTCTCACGCGTGCGAGGGTTTACACAGGACGATGCACACATCTACTGCACCGATGATCAGTTGAAGAATGAGATCAAAAGCGTGGTTGAACTAACACAGAAGGTCTTTGAGACATTCGGAATGGATGTAAGCACACGGCTGTCCTTCCGCGACGACAACGAAGCGAAGTATGGCGGTGACCTCGAGCATTGGGAACGAGCGGAAGCAGAGATCAAGGCCGTTGCTGACGAGATGAATCTTGACTACTTCATCGGCCCAGGTGAAGCAGCGTTCTATGGTCCAAAAATCGACTTTATTGTTCGCGACGCTATCGGTCGCAAGTGGCAACTCGGTACGGTACAGGTTGATTACGTGATGCCGGAACGATTCGATCTTGAATACGTGGGCGGAGACAACACCAAGCACCGTCCCGTCATCATCCATAGAGCCCCTTTCGGCTCGATGGAGCGTTTCATCTCCATTCTCATCGAACATTACGCCGGCAATTTCCCGTTTTGGATAGCCCCTGTGCAAGTGAGCATCCTTCCTATTGCGGATGCACATCAGTCATTCGCACAAGATCTGGCAGCAGAGTTTGAGGGTATGGGGCTCCGCGTGAACTGTGACGTGCGGAATGAAAAGATCAACCGAAAGGTTGCCGAAAGTGAGCAGAAGAAGGTTCCGTTCGCCTTGGTTATCGGTAGCAAGGAGATCGAAAATGACTCTGCAGCCGTTCGCATACACGGCGAAGGCGACAAAGGCATGATGAAGATCAGCGAAATCAAAGAGATGTTCACGAGGCTGAACGTGCCCGGGGCATCATAGCGTAATCCCGTCATCCCGTCATCTAAGTTCTATGGTCTTCGGCCTTACATCGCCACAATGGTTGACGTTAGCTCTCCTCATAATTGGGAGCACGGTTGCTGTTACAATACTGCGTCGGATCATTGGTACCCTGCTGCGCTGGATACTGCGTCGATTCAAAATCGAGCCCGACAAATCTCTCGTGCGCCTCGTAGCGAGAAGTTTCGCGTTGGGCATAGTCGCGGAGAGCGATAGAATCGTAGTACCGTGGGTAGGGTTGAACGCGCAATCGGTGGCAACCGTCGGCACCTGGATCGATGCATTGGCGATGGTCTTTGTGTTTATCGCAATCTATCGTCTCGTAGATCTCGTCTGCAGCCGCACCGTTGAGCATGTTCTACGGAAGCGCGCCAATGGAAGAGATGCGGCCACAACCCTTGCTCCGTTGATCGGTTCTGCCTTAAAGGTCTTGGTGGCAACCATTGCACTCGTAACCGTGCTAGGCTTCCTCGGGGTAAACGTGGCGGCCATTCTTACCGGTCTGTCAATCGGTGGTGTTGCATTCGCCCTCGCCTCGCAAGACACCATCAAGAATCTATTCGGTTCGGCGGTGATCTTGGCCGACCACCCGTTTGGTGTTGGCGATTGGATCATAGTTCAAGAGGCCGAAGGCATTGTTGAGGAGATCGGTTTTCGGAGCACGCGAATACGGACCTTCGCCGACAGTGTGATAACTGTACCGAATGGCCGGCTTGCTGATATGACGATCGATAATCTGGGTGCGCGCTCGTTTCGCAGATATCGCACGTCAGTGCTTATTGAACATGCAACGCCGCCTGATAAGATTCGGCGATATGTACAAGCTATCAGGGATTTGATCAATGCTCACCCCTTAACGGTGAAGGCGCCGGAGCGAATCATAGTTGGAATTTCCGAGATCTCACCGCTAGGATATACGATCTCCGTGGTGATGTTTGTGGATTCTTCAATGTTGAAGGACGAACCTGGTTTCAAACATGATATCAATATGGAGATCATATCTGCTGCTGAGAAACTGCAGATACAGTTTGCCAAACCGGGCGAGCTGGAACGGTCGGCAAGACCAGGGAAGCCGGCTTGAGCACTCTTATCATTGGTATGCTGCTCGTGCTCAATGGAGCAGGGGGCTTTGCGCTTACGAGATCTGTGATGTCGGGTATTCCGGCTCTAGCTGGTGTAGCTCTGATACTTCTAGGTCTGCGGTTGATAAAGGTTGCTGAATCTAGAATATTCATGGGTATTGCGCTTTCCATAAGCGCTATAACAATGGTCTTTACCGCATCCGCCGTCCCTCGATTTGTTCGATTATTAACCGGTGCCGAAGTTGAGCGTTCCGGAGATATTTTAGTGGTAGGTACAACAGCGCTGCTCTGTCTCCTTCACGTTACGCTGTTACTACGCACTCTTCTTCGTTCACGTTCATCTTCCTAAATCAGCTATGACCCGTCTCCTTTGCCTTGTTTTGATGATCTGCTCTACATCGATCAGCTCGATGTTGACGTCTGCGCCGGCGGGCGACAACGCCATGAGTAAGTCGAAAACTTCAACGACCGTGTACACGCTCAAAAACGCAAAGTTTTATGGCGACACTGCACAATGGAAGCCTCTTCAAGATTCACTTCCCAACCCATCGATTGATTTCCAGTTCGAACATGTTGATGGAAACATGCGTGGTATGTTGCTTTCATTCAAAGAATTCGTCCCGATGGATGAGTTCATCGAAAGCTTCATTGGTGGAATGAAGGAAGATGCACCCGAAACAAAGATCGTCGAGAGACGCAATGTGAAAGTGAATGGCGTTCCGATGGTTGAGATCACCATCGATATGCCAACACCACAGGCGCCCATCCGCTACTTTGGCTACGTGTACTCTGGCACTAAGGGCGTATGTATGGCACTTGGCATTTGCCACCGAGATCTGTTTGCTGAAGTCAAGACCACTCTTGAAACATTCGCTGCCGGACTTGTGGTAGCTTCTGCAGCGGGTACTGCACCCAAAACAAAATGAAGCCCCTTGACAAGCTCAATGAGAAGGCTCATGACCTTAGAATAGGCACGCATGCTCGACATATTTTCTTATGTGCTGATCCAGCAAAACCAAAGTGCTGCAGCTCTGAAAAGGGGCAGGAGGCCTGGGACTTTCTTAAGTCGAGACTAAAAGAGCTTGATCTTGATGGTGAAAATGGCGTGTATCGCACCAAGGCCAATTGCCTACGCATTTGTGTGATGGGTCCTATAGCCGTAGTGCACCCTGACAACGTATGGTATCACTCTTGCACGCCCAAGGTTCTTGAGCGCATCATTCAGGAACATCTCATCGGCGGTACGCCAGTTGAAGAGTACCGATTCAGCATCTAGTGTACGATCATCATCGGAAAAGATTCACGCGCTTTTGAGTGAGAGAGAACGAAATAGTAGAGTCCGCGGGATAGGTTCTGCACAACCAGCGGAAATTCCGTTCTATTGGTGCTTCTGGCAGTTCTTGCCCAGTCTGTAAGGTCTAGAATATGCTGACCGGAAATGTCAATTACTTCGAGTCGTAGGTTTGTGGACTCAACGAGATTGAGATTGTTGAGCCTGACAGTTACGACGTCTTGCGTAGGTGTTGGGTAACACCAGACCGAAGCGTAGGCAGAACCCAGTTCGCCGTCACTAACGTGTGATACAATGCCTTTCGTATAAAGCCCCCTGTCTGTGGCAACATAGAGAACGCCCTTGGAGTCTTCCGCAATGTCGAGTATTGGTACGTCTACAAGAGTCTCTTCTGGATCCGCCATCCAGGTCTGGCCATTATCTCGAGACCGAAGTATTCCAGACTGCGTTGTGCCGACAAGGATATCGCCTGACGCTACTCTCTTTATTGGCATCGTGCTTTGCGTGAATGGTGCGGTGCGACTTTCAACAAAGGAATATGTAATTGAACGGTCACTCAGTTTGACACAGGCCACGTACGCGTTTGTCTGATCCCAAGACGTGGCACCAGACTGACGGGCAATGTTTGACATAGACAGTAAGATGTGATCATCGTCAATCTCATACGCGGAGTGAACAAACATGGAGCCGAGCGACGCCGTTGTTATGTGTTCAACACTCTTTCCATTGTCACTGCTAATCAGAATGCCACCTGGATACGTTACAACAGAATCTCCGTCAACAATTTCTCTGCGGCCGGCTAGAGTAAAGACCAACTTTCCAGTGCGTAGTCGAATGGCCGATAGAAATGGCGCATTTGTTCCTTCAGTCGTTTGTGGCCACCCGGCACCGCATGCAATCCATGAGCGTCCGGCGTCCGTTGAGCGCTGGATAGTTTTGTCGACTACGAAGTACGTACTATCCGTGAGTAGTACACATGATGAAATCTCGTTGTTGTAATCCGTTGGACGGTAGATTTCACGGATTCCGCCGTATCGATCGTAGACTCGAATTGCATCCGAGCTCCTTGTAGCAAAACTGGTCACATCCCAATAGACAAGGCGGCCTCTGTCGTTGACAAGATCAGCGAATTGCAGAAGTGGCCAAACAGATTCGATCCCATAGACAACTGAGGAGTAACTCCACTGAGCATTCCCAATGCGGGAAAAGACGGAGCCATGGTCTCGAGACATGACCATTACAGTGTCATTCGATACCTTGGCAATACGCTCGATAGATGGCCAGTGGTATCCGACAACCGGATCTTTACTAACGTCGAGCAGCTCTTGAACCGGTGCGGAAAGTACCCAGGTTCTGCCAGAGTCACTTGAGAAGTAGAGCGAGTTACTGGTTATTCCAACAAATTGACTTGCTTGGGTCGTAACAACATCAAAGAACTTGGGTACATCAGTCAAGGTCATAGAAAGGCTCAGGTTGGTATCTATGGTTGCCCTTCCGCGTTCAGTTATCAATACTATTTCGCCGTTTTTCATTCGAACTATTCTTCGAAGGTCCACGCCACCAGTAGTGCTTCCGTGATACTGCCACGTAGAGAGGTCAGCGTCCGTAGATACAATCGCACCAGTTTTAAAACCCACAAGTAGGTGACCACGTTTTGTGGTAAGCCACCATGCAATTGCAAACTGATCTCGCCTTGTAATAGATTCAAGCACGGTATCAGAGTTCACAAATCGTAGTGTATCAAGAAGTTGCCAGGTCTTGCTGTCATCATTGCTAATTTCAATTCCCCAGACCTCACTGCTGAGTCGTACTGAAGCAACAATACCCTTGTCACCAATTCGGATATGGGCTCGTGTCCTCGCTGGCGTGTTCAGTGGAATCACGGCACCTGAGACAACGTTGATCTCGTAGACGCTTGAATCACTTGCGATGAAACCGATCTCACTCTCATTGACATCATAAATGTGGTATTCACTCATCCCCCGCCTAGTCCCAACGTAGTATTTAGTCCATTCCTTACCAAGGTTTGTCGATACGAGAATGCTATCTGAACTGCCGCTTAGGCGACTATCAACCACAATTACCTGACGTCTCGATACAACGTAGAAGACGCCTTGCCCCCACTCATTGAAAGAATCGGGTCTAATCTCTCTCCAACCCGTTTGATCAAGGAGCACGACGCGAAAAACATCCGCACCTACTTTGTCATCCCAATAGGCGACAATATTACACGCGGAGGCGGAGAATTGAAGGGTCTTGTAATAATTCTTTCCATG
This sequence comes from Candidatus Kapaibacterium sp., assembly GCA_026390655.1. Taxonomy (GTDB): domain Bacteria; phylum Bacteroidota; class Ignavibacteria; order Kapaibacteriales; family Kapaibacteriaceae; genus UBA10438. Next base: position 52,706 of record JAPLFN010000123.1, on the reverse strand, counting down.
ATCAGGCATCTCGACCGGGAACCATGTACGTCCATCACTGGCGGACACGAGCACTCTGTTACCTGTGAAAGCGTAGACTTGCTTAGTACATGTGTCAACCAGTAGTGAGGAGAATGTAGCATTGTTTGCGGTTCCAACAGGACCAGCAGACAGCGTCAACATAGGGTCGCGTTGCCAAGGCTGAGAATGTACCTCGATCGCACTAGCGAATGAAATCATAACAACTAGAACCCTAAGCACAAGTGTCATAGATTCTCCATGATTTGTTTGAAAAATACCAAGTCCGCCCATTAGAGTGGACGGACTTGTTTGAAGAGTCTTAAAAATCATGGGCAAACAGTGCACTCTGTAGGATCCCAGCCGCATGTAGGCGAGCACAAGGGCACCTGGCATTCAGCACCGTTTGTACAACGGCGAATTAATGTCGTGCTAATCTGTCCGGTGGTGGGATCCTTAGAGAACTGGAATTGCTCGACGCAACAGTCATTAACATTGCAAGAGATATAGCAGCCAATTAGGGGAAAAAGACGAAGTCATCGCGGCCTTGCGATAGTCCAACAGTATACTCCTGGCGCAGCAGGTATCAAAGCCTTAATTCCTAATGCATCTCCCCCAGTTGGGCTTAATGCACAAAGCACTGCTTTCATGAGTGCCGTAGGATCTCCCACCGGAATTGGATCTGTTCCTTGGCAAATCTTTTCGATGTACGTGTATTGATTTGTTAGGTTTGGTCCACAGTACATCAATGTTGGCGCCGCAAAAGCTTTGGTACAATAGGTGACAGCCAAATTGACCTTGATCCCTCCATAGCATACGTTTAACGCCCACGCCCCATTCTGAGCGCCATCAGGACAAGCACAGCCGTTGTTGCCCTGAGCAAGTAAATTTGGAGTGGAGAAAACGAGTGATACAAGCATCAACAGGGTCCGAATACTCTTCCAGTTCATCATAGTGACCTCAATAAACCGTGAGAAAATTACATCGCAATCACAGGCGGTGACTGTGCGTACGTAATAATACCCCCCCCCTAATGATCAATTCCTAATTAAATCTACTAAAGGAAGTGGAGACTAAGCATCTATCGTAACTTCACCTCATGATGTTTCTCGACGAAATACGAGACTATTGTCTCTCGAAAATAGGCGTCTATGAAGACCTACCATTTGGACCCAATACTCTTACGATGAAGGTGAAGGCAAAGATCTTTGTCTTCATTCCTCTTCAGGAGATTGGCTGTCAGATAGCCGTAAAGGGCTATCCGGATACACTCTTGGCACTACGAGAACAGTATGAGGATATTACCACGGGGCCGTATCTCAACCCTCGACACTGGACAACGATTATATGCACGGGCACTGTGCCGGATGCATTGATCAGAGAGTGTATCGACACTTCGTACGCACTCGTTGTAAAGGGGCTTACGGCCCAACAACGTCTAGAGCTTGGATCCTAACGTCACGAGGTAGATGTGCACTGCGATGTAGGCCAACCCCGCGGGCACGATGATCGCTAGCCAGCCCCCTACCACACGTAGGCGTGGAATCAGCGTTGGCGGAACGCGTTTAAAAGACACGATCGCGCTCGCTATGCCGTGACGCAAATGAAATGCTAGCGCAGCCATGGCGAAGACGTAGAGCAGTGTATACCAGACGCTCGAAAATGCTTGATGCGCTTCGTTGTAAAGGTCGAATGCTTCCGGACGCACAACCTTGTTCGGTAGGAAGAATCGAACGAGGTGAACCACCAGGAATATGAGGATCACAACTCCAGTCAACCCCACCGTTCGCGTGGCAAAGTCTCGAGCCTTCGGTATCCGTGGGTTCATCTTGCGAATCTCACGTTGACGTTTGCGCATCGCCCAACCAAGACCGATGTGCAAGATGAAAAGTCCGAAAAGGCCAACCTCCAAAACCCGTACGAAAACAGACCTTCCCATACTCTCCGTGTACCAGCGATATGGGGCAGGATCATTCAACAGTAAAAAAAGGTTCGCTGCGAGGTGCTCAACGCAAAAGAGCAACAAGAGTGCACCAGTTACGGCCTCTATGTTCTTACGTCCAGCTGTTGTGGTAAAGGGGCGAAAGAGCTTCATAGGAACTGCAGACCTATGATAGGTGCCATAGATCTTCTGTGACAGAACGCACAGCAGTAATAGCGTCACCGAATCTCTCGGTGTGATGCGCCTGCAACACCGAGGCGTACTCTCGACGATACTGTTCGAGATCTTCGATGGATCTACATGCATAACGCACTCGAAATACGGTAGCATCAAGAGTGATGGGATCCACAACGGTAATGAGATGTGCTGTGAGAAAGAGTCCGGTATTCGCAACGTCTGCGATGTGTTGCGTCGTCATGTATTCAACCCATGCATCAACGAGTTCTGTTGGTACCGTTACTTCAACCTGATAGGTGATCATGTGTGTCTTGGTTTAGGTAAAACCGATCGAAGAACCAATGAACCAATGATGGCGCTGATAGTAGAGCCGGCGATGATGCTGAGTTTCGCGATGTCCAGGTGGTGTGGCTCTAGGAAAGCTAGGTGTGCTACAAAGAGTGCCATCGTAAAACCAACTCCACAGAGTAACGAAACGCCATACATCTGTTTCATCGAAACGCCATTCGGAAGTCGGGCAATCCCGAGCTTCACTGAGGCCCATACTGCCGTTGTAATGCCGAGTTGCTTGCCGATGAAGAGTCCTAGGGCAATGCCCAGTGAAACGGGGCTCACCAGCGATGACACAAGAGAGAAATCGATCACGACGCCGGCGTTGACTAAGGCAAACAAAGGCATGATGCCAAAAGAGACTATTCGGCCAAGGCCATGTTCAATGCGGTGCAAAGGGGACTGAACGTGTTCGCACATGCTCTCGAGAGCATGAATGGCATCAACTTGGGTACCTTCGTCCTCATCCGTTTCAGTCCTGCGCGTGATGCGGTCCAACAGATCTCTGCTCTTTGTAAAGAACGAAACACGATCAATTCTTGCATCTGCAGGTATGCACATTGCAAGGACAACTCCTGCGATGGTGGCGTGAATACCGCTAAACAGCACTGCTATCCACAAGGCAAATCCGAAGATCACATAGAACGTGATCGAGTTGATACGAAGGCGATTTCCAAGAAATAGGATCGCAGTGATTACGCCGGCAAGAAGCAACATCTCCGCATTGAGCCCGGCAGTATAGAAGACTGCGATTACAAGTACCGCAAGCAAATCATCTACGATCGCAAGTGCGGCAAGGAAGACCTTGAGACCAAGTGGAACGCGGCTGCCTAACAGTGCAAGGATGCCAAGTGCAAAAGCAATGTCCGTAGCAACAGGCACTCCCCATCCACGGGCAGCGTCTGTTCCGGCGTTATAGATCAGGTAGATCGCAGCCGGACCGATCATACCCATCACCGCGGCGATCATCGGCAACAGTGCCTTCTGTCTAGAGGACAGTTCGCCCACCAGCATTTCACGCTTGATCTCGAGTCCTACCACGAGGAAAAAAATCACCATCAAACCATCATTCACGAAATGCTCAAACGTGAAAGCAAGGTGCAGTCTCGCAAAAACAACTTCGATCGGCTGATGAAGCATTGCCTCATACAAGGCATGAAATGGAGAGTTGATCCACACTATCGCGATAGCAGTAAAAACGAGGATCGTTATCCCCGTCGATGTAGAGCGTCCAAAGAACTCGTTGAAACTCGACTGCAAACCGTCGGTAAGCTTTCGGATCTGTCTAGTTGCTGTCATATGTTGGCGAGCAGCGACTCGCAATAGTTCTTGTAGCTCGAATGAGGCAGAAGACTCACACTGAAACGATATTCTTCTGGTGAGAGGAATCCCTGGTGAAGAGCAACTTCCTCGAGACATCCGATCTTAAGCCCTTGACGTTTTTCTATCGCATGAATGAACGTTCCGGCGTCGTGAAGGCTCTCCGGAGTGCCAGTGTCTAACCACGCAATACCGCGACCAAGCTGCTGCACATTAAGTCTCTTCTGTTCATGATAGACACGGTGAACGTCAGTGATCTCAAGCTCTCCACGTGGTCCGGGTGCTAGAGATGCGGCGATTTCCGTGACGCTCTCGTCATATACATACAGTCCGGGGATCGCTAGGTTAGAACGGGGCTTGTCGGGTTTTTCTTCAATAGAGAGCACAGCACCATCTGTGCTGATCTCTACCACGCCGTATCGCTCGGGGTCATGCACTTGATACCCGAAGATCGTAGCGCCCGTGTTCAGACGAATCGCATCGCGGAGGAAGTCGAGTTTGCCATAGAAGATGTTGTCGCCAAGAATGAGGCACACCGAGGAGCCCCCTATGAAGTCTTTGCCTACTCGGAAGGCATCCGCTATTCCGCGAGGTTCATCCTGCACAGCATAGGAGATAGAGATCCCATATCGCGAGCCATCACCTAGAAGCTTCTCGAAAATTGGCGTGTCCGAAGGTGTGGAGATGATGAGAACATCACGTATTCCAGCCATCATCAACGTTGACAGCGGATAGAAGATCATCGGCTTGTCATAGACCGGCTGCAGTTGCTTTGAAAAAGCAGCCGTCAAGGGATAGAGGCGTGTACCGCTACCACCCGCCAAAATTATACCGCGTGTTTCCATCTGGTGAAAATACGGGATAACAGGGCTTCAGTCCTCATTTACAGAGCGGTGTCTCACCAATTTCGCCTCTGCAAGGAAGATGACGTTCTCAGCAATGTTCGTTGCGTGGTCTGCCATTCGCTCAAGGTTGTAAAGTCCAAGCAGAAGCTGGGCTCCATCAGCAACAAGAGTGCTGTCTGCTATCATTATTTCAACAAGCTCGTTCCGCAGTAGGTCATAGAGTTGATCAACACTGGAATCCGAAGGCAGGATGTGGGCTGCAAGAGCTGGATCATTGTTGATGAAGGCATCGAGACTCAACTTCAGCATCGTGTACGCTGCATTTGCGATGCGGTTCATGTCTATCTGATTTGCCAATTGTACGGCATTGGGCGAAACAATGACGATTGAAGCGATGTTCGTTGCCATGTCTCCGATGCGCTCAAGCTCGTTGTTGATCTTAAGAGCAGCGAGAAGCATTCTAAGGTCTGAAGCAACCGGTTGGTTGAGAGCAAAGATGCGTTGACACTGTTTGTCGATCTTTAGGTCGAGTTTATCAACCTTGTCGTCCCTATCGATAACGATGCGTGCGATCTCCTGATTCCCTTCGCGAAGGGCGCGGAGAGCAAACTCCACTTGTTCTTCCACGAGAGATCCCATGCGAATGAGTCGCGTGCGGAGTTTATCGAGGTCTTCTTCAAAGGTGCGGTTCATGGTCTATCCAAAACGTCCGGTGATGTAATCTTCTGTTTCTTTCATAGCTGGGCTTGTGAATATTGTTCGCGTGCGATCAAATTCAATAAGTGAACCCATGAGAAAGAATCCTGTCTGATCAGAAATACGTCCCGCTTGTTGCATGTTATGCGTAACAAGCACGATGGTGTAAGTGTCTTTGAGTTCGGCGATAAGTTCCTCTACCTTGCCTGTTGAGATCGGATCAAGTGCAGAGCACGGTTCATCCATTAAAAGGATCTCGGGGTTGATCGCCACCGCGCGCGCAATACAGAGGCGCTGCTGTTGGCCCCCTGACAAACTGAGTGCGGAATTGTGAAGACGATCTTTGACCTCTTCCCACAATGCGGACTTCCGAAGGCTTGTTTCCACTACTTCTTCGAGGTCCGACTTTGAGACCTTTTTGTTAAGCGTTAGGCCGTAGGTGATGTTCTCGAAGATCGACTTCGGAAACGGGATCGACTTTTGGAACACCATGCCGATACGACGGCGCAGGGTTACGACGTCCACATCCTTGTCGTAGACATCAGTTCCGTCAACCACCATGTGACCTTCAACGCGTGTGCCATCGATAAGGTCGTTCATACGATTGATAGAACGAAGAAAGGTAGACTTCCCGCATCCAGATGGTCCGATGAACGCGGTAACACGCCGTTCAGGAATACTGAGGTTGATATTGAACAGCGCCTGCTTCGCCCCATAGTGGAAGTTGAAGTCGTGCGCCTCGATTTTGACGGTGTGTTCCTTGGCCATTGTGTAGGGGGCTTCTTAGCGCTTGCGAAGTCGCGAGCGGATAAGGATTGCCGTGAGGTTCAAAAGAAATGTTAGTCCAAGCAGGACAAGTGTTGTTGCGTATTGAAGAGGGAGCGTTTTATCGACGTCGGGTGACTGAGTAGAAAGTACAAAGAGGTGATAGCCAAGGTGCATGAACTTCTCGGTCACCGCCGACGGCAACGACTCGGATGAATACGTAACACCAACAAAAATAATTGCAGCCACCTCGCCAGCTCCACGGCCAACGGCCAAGATGGACCCGGTGAGGATGCCGGTTACGGCATTTGGCAACACCACCTTCGTGATCGTCTGCCAGCGTGTAGCACCTAACGCAAGGGATGCCTCACGTAGATCCCTCGGCACGGTTCGAAGGGACTCTTCAACGGAGACTATCACAACGGGCAAGGTGAGCACAGCGAGCGTAGCGGATGCCCAGATCAAGGAGCCATCTCCAAAAGAGGATGTGCCAAGGAATCCATCGATTCCCGATCCCATGAACTGAACAAAGAATCCAACACCAAAAAGGCCGAAGACGATTGACGGAACACCGGCCAACGTGTTCACGGCAAATCGAACACTTCGTGCAAACCAAGAGTCTTGCCGAGCAAACTCAGAAAGGTAGATGGCCGTAGCCGTCCCAATGGGAACACCAAGTATTGTCATAAGCAGCACGAGGAACGTAGTGCCGGCCAGTGCCGGCCAAATTCCGCCCTCTGTATTGCTGTTCCGCGGGAACTCCGAAAGAAACGTCCACGTAACGCCTGAGCCACCGTTGAATACAAAGGTTCCCACCATGCCAAGGATAACACCGATCACAGCAAAGGCTGCGGTTGCGGCGATGAGTACGGCAAAAAAGCCTAATAGGCGTTTAGGCAACGGGACGCTATGTGCGGCGTTTGGCATCATATCACTGGCCCTGGAAGCGCTTGATGAAACGCTTCTTAACATAGAGCTCTGTGATCGCGTTCAAACCAAAGGATACCACAAAGAGGAGTACGCCGAGGAAGAACAGAACTCCATAGTGCTCGGAGCCCCATACTACTTCACCCATTTCACTGCCAATAGTGGCGGCAACGGTGCGAGCAGGTTCAAAGGGCGACCACGATGAAAGGGGCGCATTGCCAGTGGCCATGATGGCGATCATCGTCTCGCCAAAGGCTCTGCCCACGCCAAGCAGCACGGCCGCAAACACACCAGGTGCAGCCGCTGGTAACATTACACGATAAGCAGTTTGCCATTCTGTAGAACCGAGAGCAAGCGAAGCTTCGTGAAGACTTTTCGGAACTGAGCTAAGAGCATCTTCTGCGATGGAAAACACGATTGGAATAACTGCGAGGGACAGACCTATCCCCCCAACGATTGCATTGAGTCGGTAAGGAAGCCCAGTGATGTCCTGAACAAACGAGGCAACAGTAACGAGGCAGAAAAAACCAATCACCACGGAGGGAAATCCAGCAAGCAGTTCGATGGCTGGTTTCACAATCTCACGAACCCAGCGTTTTGCGAAAAAGGCCACATAGAGAGCGGCGAGGATACCCAGTGGGGCACCAATAAGAATGGCAATTATGGTGGTCTTCGCCGTTCCGATAAGCAAGGGAATGATGCCGAATTTCGGCACTTCGCCAACAGGTTGCCACACATTACTTGTTAGGTTCTCGGTAAGTCCGATCTGCACAGGTGGTGCCTCTGCCTCGGGATCTGCCGGAACTACATCGATGTCGGCCGGAAGCAAGCCCGTATCGGGATTATAGATCTCTGGATAGTGAGGATTCTTTGGCGAGTAGATGAACTGTCCAGGAGCCCCTTCCTCGCCGGAGGTGGGCGTTTCAGCTACAGCGGGTTCCTCGCCGTATGTCTCGGGAACCATCTCCGCATTTGGAGAGGAGGTGGCTGAAAGAGACGGGGCTTCAACAAACTTCTTCGGTATAAAGAGAGAAGAAGCTTCGCGAAAAACAAATACGAAAATCAAGAAAATCACAACGATCGAAGCAGATGCAACGAGGCGAATGGACCACTCAGCGATCCATTCACCCCAATGCGTATGTTTACTTCGAAACGGATTACTCAAGGCTGACCTGCTTTCATCCTACAAATCTACTTGCGCTTGAGCGGATAGTAACCGACCTCGGTCACAACTTTTTGTCCGGCAGGCGAAAGAACCCAATCAATGAACTTCTTTACGTTGCCTGCAGGCTTCTGATTGAGGTAGAAATAAAGGAATCGCGAGATAGGATACTCGCCCGAATGAATGGCGGCATCAGAGGGCACAACACCCTTGCTTGTGGCGTCCTTTGCCACGGCTACGGCTTTCACATTCTTAGCATACGCAGCGCCACCGAAACCGATGCTGTTTGGGTCTTTAGAAACGGCATTGATGAGAGCTGCTGTCCCAGCCATGTGCTGGGCGTTTGAGGCAAAGTCTTGCTTGTTTAGCACGTGCTCTTTGAAGAACTCATATGTCCCAGAGTTATTCTCACGGGAATACAGAAGAATAGGCTTGTCAGCACCGCCAACGGCCTTCCAATTCGTGACCTTGCCCGTAAAGATATCCTTGATTTGAGCCATCGTGAGCTGTTTCACTGGATTACTCTTGTGCACATAGATGGCCAAGCCGTCCATGGCGACGCGAATCTCAAGCCCCTTGTATCCAAACTTGGCTTCAAGCTGAGCAACTTCCTCTTTCTTGATCGGCCGGGAGGACGAGCAAATGTCCGTTGTTCCATTAATGAGAGCAGCGATGCCCGTTCCCGAGCCTCCGCCGGTTACTTGGAACTCCACGTTTGTCTTATCTGGGTAGACTTCCGTCCACCGTTGAACAAGGATCACCATTGTGTCCGATCCCTTAATCGTCAGCTTCTGCTTTGGGAGCGCCAGCGCAACAAGAGTGAGTAGGAGAAACGAGGCGATATAGGGGGCTGTTAATCGAAAGATCTTCATGATTTGCACTTCATTGTATTTGAAACAGAACGTACCGCAATTTATGGCATGTAAGCCCACACGCAGTTGGCGATTGCCCAGTGTTACGACTTTGTAATCTAGATGCCGAGCTCCATATTCAGGCGCGAGTAGTAATTGTAGTGAACGAGGTCGTTGCTGTTGTAAAGAGTGCTGCGGTTGGTGCCCATCTCTAGGTTGATCTTGATCCGGTGTTTATTGATATAGTAGCCGATCACGGCGGCGATGTTGACCTGCTTCTGATACTCACTGAGGCCGGCGAGTTGGCTACCAGCCTCAGTCACAGCGTAACGAGCTACAACGTTCCACATGGACGGGAAGATGTACGAGGCCTGGAGCATGTATCCGGTTCCAATAAACACAGCCGCATAATCCTTCTTAGTTGTGTCCTTATAAGTGATCGGATCCACTGCTGTGCGCTGGGCATACTCGCCGTAGAGGGAAAAGCCGTCATACTTCAATAGTCCATCGGCATAAAGCACGTTAGAAGTCCGCTGGGCATATAGGTTTTTCCCGAGCTCACCACGGGTGCGAGTCTGGTTTTCGTTGTGTTGGTACGAGACACCAACACTGACCTTCGGCTTCTGTTCGCGTGCGAGGTCACCTTCAAAGTAGTCTCCGCCATTGGTAAAGGCACCAAATGGAAGGAATTCGACGCGACCCGTATACGCTAAGCCCCCTCCCGTGATAACTGGTTGATTGCGCCCGTCGCCGCTTGAGATTGCGCCACGAACGTTCACGACCATGTCACCGTGAATCGGACGCCAGAAACCCTGTACTCCAAAATCACGATCGAGAGTGAAGGCACTATTCGTAATGGAACGGTCGGGCATTTCTAGGTCGGCAGAAGAAATCACGCGCTGGCGGTTACCCGGAAGCTTGCCCTGACCGAAACTCACTTGCAGATTCTTATTGAAATTCCAATAAATCATAGCGTCACGGATGATATTCGGGAACTGAGTGTCGTTCCAATCCATATCCGCTCGCGTGAATGAGAGTTGGATGTTGAATGTCAGACGTGGGTCCACTAAAGAGCCTCCAAATCGGAGACGCAGACGGCGAACAACAAAATCGGTTGAGCCTGTCGAGAGGTTAAGGTCGTCACCTTCCGCCATGGTGGCACTTGTAACGGTGAGCCAATTCTGCATACGGAAACGCATTACCACCCTCGAGGAGCTGTCAGCGGTCTGGAAGACAACGCCCTCCGAGTTAAAGTCAAAGCTACCCTGTGACTGATTTGAGGCCTGAGCACGGCTATCCACCGCCGCAAGGGCGATGATGTAGCCTATGATGGCCATAAAACGAAGGAGTGAACCGTTCATTATTGGGTCCAGCGAATGTTATGGAATTGTTAGCGCAATGTTACGGATGCGAATCTAGTGTGGCTGGACTTTACATCCCCGTTACCTTCCGGTAACATTGGAAACTGGAAGTCCCGAACATGACGCCGGGAGAGTAAGACTCCCGGCGTGATACTCCAGCCATACAATGTATCTTCGCAGCTCATGAAACGCATTGCAGTATTTACTAGTGGGGGCGACGCCCCCGGAATGAACGCCCACATACGGGCGGTTGAACGCACCGGCGAGAAGCGAGGTCTTGAGGTCATAGGCATCATCGGAGGGTACTCCGGAATGATCCAAGGGCACTTTGAGGTGCTCGACCGCATACGGACGGCAAACATCATCGATAGAGGGGGCACTGTCCTGAAAACCTCTCGATGCCCGGAATTCGAAGATGTGGAAGGCCGTAACAAGGCCGCCGATGAACTACGGAAACATGGGATCGACGGAATCGTGGCCTGTGGAGGCGACGGGACTTTCCACGGGGCCCACTATTTGTGGCAAGAGCATGGAATTCCAATCGTTGGAACCCCTGGGACGATCGACAACGACCTTTTCGGCACCGACTTCACAATTGGCTACGATACTGCTATCAATACCGCCGCTCAGGCCATCGACAAGATCCGCGACACCGCGGACTCGCACGGCCGACTCTTCCTTATCGAGGTGATGGGGCGCCATGCCGGCTTTATCGCCATGGACGTTGGCATCGCATGTGGCGCCGAGTACGTTGCGGTCCCGGAGACCATCACGGATATCGATGAACTCTACCAGCGCATTCTTGCCCAAGGTCTAGATAAGCGAACAGTGGTTATCGTAGGTGAGGGCGATGAGCTGGGCGGAGCCATCGGGATTAGTAAGAAACTCGAAGAGCGCTACGGCATTCCGTCCAAGATTTCGATTCTGGGTCATATTCAGAGAGGGGGCTCACCAACGGTCCGCGATCGTGTGCTGGCCTCTCGCCTAGGCGCCTGCGCCGTTGACGCCCTGCTCGAGGGCAAGACCGATGTGATGATCGGTGAAATGTCGGGCCAGATCACAACCTTCCAACTCGAACAAACGTGGGCGGAACGCAAACAGGTCCCGCCATATCTCACAGACCTTGCATATCTCTTAGTATGAAACCAACCTTCTTAACCGTTATTCAAGTTTTTCAAATCGAGGGCATGGTTGCGCTCGGCAAGATGCTGAACCCAGCCACAAATCAGATCACCAAGAGCATTGATCATGCACGCTATGTGATCGATGTGCTAGATGTGTTGCATGAGAAAACGAAGGGTAACCTCGACCCAGGTGAAGCCAACTTTCTCGAGCAAACATTAAGTACTCTTAAGCTCAATTTTGTGGACGAGTTTGGCGACCCTAACACCGCGTTCACTGCTGGCGAGCTGGCATAATGCGTCGGATTGCGATCGTTGCTTATACAGCGCGCCCGGAGGCGATTACGTGGGCAACACATGCCATCGATCGACTCTTGGAAGAAGGCGTCGAGGTTATCATCGATACCGTCCTTGAAATGGCGCTCGACGCTGAACGTGCCGCTCGCTGCGAAGTGCGCACTGCAAAGGAATTTGAAAAACGCGCAGACATGGTGATGACATTTGGCGGAGATGGAACGTTACTCGCGACGGCAATGCTGTTAATGGGCTCGGACGTACCGATCATGGGCGTTAATGTAGGGAGGCTTGGCTTTCTTGCAGAGTATCCGGTAACAGAACTCGATGAAGCGATCATGGATGTGATCAAGGGTAACTATCGCATCGTAGATAGAACAACCCTGATGGTAGAGTTCAACGGCATCACGGCCTATGCGCTTAATGAAGTGCTCATCGAGCGTTCTTCAGAGGCGAAAATGATCGCCGTACGCGCATTCGTCAATGAACATCATGTTGCCGACTATCGTGCAGATGGTGTGATCATATGCACGCCAACCGGATCAACGGCATACTCGCTGGCAGCAGGAGGGCCGATTATAGCGCCGTCGGCAAACGCATTGTGTATCACTCCGATAGCACCCCATACGCTTACCCTTCGTCCGCTGATCGTAAATGACAGCAGCGAGATTCGTTGCGAATTGTTAGGAGATCTCTCCGCGGCCCACGTAGTAGCCGATGGGAAGATTCTTGGCTCTGCACGAAAAGGCGAGACGGTCACGATTAGAAAGAGCGAACATCTCGTGAAGCTCGTGAAGCGTGCCGACAGCACGTATTACGATCTTCTACGCGATAAACTTCTTTGGTCTGCCGACGCCACGAAGAAGTAACATTTATGCTGCGCCGCGAACTCTCGTTCCTTCAAGCTACCGCGATCAACATGATCGACATGGTAGGCATTGGGCCATTCGTAACAACGGCCCTTGTTGCGGCAACAATGGGCTCGGCACCGATGGCACTTCTTGCGTGGTGTGTGGGTATGTCTCTAGCACTTGTGGATGCGAGTGTATGGAGTGAGCTCGGTGCAAAGATGCCTGAAGCAGGGGGCTCCTATACCTTCTTGCGGGAAGCCTATGGTCGCGACACGTGGGGCAGACTCATGGCCTTTCTCTTTGTGTGGCAAACGTCGTTTCAAGCACCGCTCGTTGTTACCTCCGGCGCTCTTGGTTTTGCAAAGTATCTGGCTTTTGTGACCGGGCCTCTCGATCCACTTTTCAGTAAGCTCTGTGGCGTGACGGTTATCATCGTGCTTGTGGCCCTGTTGTACCGCCGAATCGGTGACGTTGGCAAGATCTCCGTAGTTCTGTGGGCATGTGTTGTCACGGCCTTGTTGTGGATCATTGGTGCCGGGTTCTATTATGGCAGCTTTGCGCAGATCACGAGCGGGGCATTTGTACAAGGGGCTGTAGGGAATGATGCCATTTGGGCGGCACTAGGTATTGCCACGATCCCAACGATCTATTCTTACTTAGGATATTACAACGTCTGTCACCTTGGTGCCGAGGTCAAAGATCCGGTGCGCGTTATTCCTCGTAGCATGTACATCTCGATCATCGGTATTGGAGTACTGTATCTGGCAATGCAGACTGCGATCTATGCGGTGCTGCCGGTAGGTGAAGTTGCCTCGTCGCCGTTCGTTGTTAGTACATTGATCAACACCGTGCAGGGTCCTCTAGCCGCGCAGGTCGTAACCGGTCTCGTACTCATCGTCGCCGTGGCGTCGCTCTTTAGTGTGTTACTGGGATACACGAGGATACCGTATGCCGCTGCTAAGGATGGCCTCTTCTTTTCGGTCTTTGCACGAGAACATCCAACAAAGAACTTCCCACATATTGCGTTACTAGCTCTTGGTGGCATTGCTATTGTGTTTACCATGACGCTTGAATTGGGGGATGCGATTAAGTCGATCATCACAATGCGCGTGTTTACGCAATTTGTCGCGCAGGCCATTGGACTCATCATGCTGCGTAGGCGTGTGGGTGCCGGAGCAATGCCATGGAGGATGTGGCTCTATCCGCTGCCCGTTCTTCTGACGATCGTTGGCTGGATCTGGATCTTTTCCAGTGCAAAGCCCCTTCAACAAATACTTGGTGTTGTTGCCCCACTGGTTGGCGTAGTGGTCTATCTCGCACTCGCAGGAAGAAACAGAACATGGCCGTTCAGACTCGCATCGAGGGAATGATCGTTGATCTCCATGCACGCCGCATCTACCCCGGCGCTGTGGAGTTCACAGATGGCATCATTACTGCGCTGCGAGAAGATCCGTCTGCTCAGCGCGATAGGTTTGTCCTGCCCGGCTTCGTTGACGCCCACGTCCATGTTGAGTCGTCCATGCTTATACCAAGCGAATTCGCCCGCCTAGCCGTAGCGCATGGAACCGTAGCCACCGTCAGTGATCCTCACGAGATCGGTAATGTTTGCGGCGTTGAAGGTGTTCGGTACATGCTTGAGAATGGGGCTCGTGTTCCCTTTACCTTTGCATTTGGAGCCCCTTCCTGCGTACCTGCCACAACGTTTGAAACTGCCGGCGCGGAGATCACGGCCTCAGACATTCGCGAGCTGTTCAACGACGAGCGCGTGTGTTACCTCAGTGAAATGATGAACTGGCCTGGCGTGTTGTACAACGATTCCATGGTGATGGAGAAACTAGCCGTTGCAAAAGAGTGCGGTCGCGTCATTGACGGTCACGCACCCGGACTCCGTGGCGAACAGGCAACGGCCTATGCTGCCCATGGCATCTCCACCGACCACGAATGCTTCACCCTCGAAGAGGCGTTGGATAAGATCGCTGCTGGCATGAAGATCCTCATTCGTGAGGGCTCTGCAGCACGCAATTTCGAGGCACTTCACACGCTTCTCGCTTCGCACCCAAGCAGCGTAATGCTATGCTCTGACGATATGCACCCGGACTCTCTCGTCATTGGACACATCAACCTCCTCGTTCAACGAGCAGTTGCGCTTGGCTACGACGTAATGAACGTGCTCCGAGCCGCGTGCGTCCATCCGGTGGAGCATTATGGGTTGCCCGTTGGACTTTTACGTGTGGGCGACTCTGCAGATATGATCGTTGTGAATGACCTTACGTCGTTCAAAGTTCGGCAAACATGGATTACGGGTGCGCTCGTTGCGGAGGACGGGACGTCGTTCATTCCACACATGAATGAGCGTATCATCAACCAGTTTGCGCGCGGTCCGATTACAGCGCAGCAGATAACTACCGACCATGTTGGAAAGACCGTGCGAGTAATTGTGGCGCATGATGGTCAGCTCGTTACGACGGAAGAGCACCATGTTCTCCCGTCTCCTGACGTTCTCAAAATCGTTGTAGTAAATCGATATGCCGATGCACCCCCAGCAATCGGCTATATCAAGAACATTGGTCTCACCCGTGGTGCTATTGCGAGCAGCGTAGCGCACGACTCGCATAATATTGTTGCCGTTGGTTGTTCCGATGCTGAGATCGTCGAAGCCGTCAACTCCATCATAGGAGCGCGTGGAGGAGTCTGTGTAACTGCAGACGGAATGTCTGACCTTCTACCACTCCCCGTTGCCGGACTCATGTCTAACGAGGACGGGTATGATGTGGCCCGTACGTATGCAGCACTCGATGCGCGTGCGAAACTTCTTGGCTCGCCATTACGAGCTCCCTTTATGACCATATCATTTATGGCGCTTCTTGTTATCCCACAGCTTAAGTTGAGTGATAAGGGTCTGTTCGACGGAAGCAGATTTGAGCACACTAGCACACTAGCACATTAGCATGTTACCAATCGACTCCTCCATCATCCGACTCATTCAGTTCGCAATCCACGAAGATCTGGGTACTGGCGACATCACGAGTGAATTCTGTGTGCTGCATGACGCCACGGCCGCCGCTCGGTTTATCATGAAGCAGGACGGGATAATCTGCGGACTTCCTATCCTGCCCCTTGTCTTTCGAAAGTTCTCTTCTGATGTTGATATCAACATCAAGGTCAACGAGGGCGATCGTATCACAAGTGGAACGGTCTTGGCGTTAGTGGAAGGTCCGGCTCATGCATTGTTGGCCGGTGAGCGCACAGCTTTAAACTTCATTCAACGTATGAGTGGCGTTGCAACAAAGACACGACAGTATGTTGACGAGATCGCCGGCACAAAGGCACGAGTATTAGATACTCGCAAGACCATCCCCGGTTGGCGGCTTCTTGATAAATATGCGACATCAGTGGGTGGTGCATTAAATCACCGCGTTGGACTCTATGACATGGTAATGATCAAGGACAATCACATCACAGCGTGTGGCGGTATTCGAGAAGCTGTTGAAAAAGTGGTTGCAGAGCTTCGTGGCAGACCCACGGTTAAGGTTGAGGTAGAAGCTCGCTCGCTCGACGATGTGGCGGAGATCTTGGAATGCAAAGGCGTGCATCGCGTGATGTTTGACAATTTCGTTCCGTCTGCTGTCTCCGAGGGTGTGCAACTCGTGAACGGCCAACTCGAAACAGAAGCGTCCGGTGGGATCACCTTCGATAACATTCGTGCGTATGCCGACGCGGGCGTTGACTTCATCAGCGTCGGAGCAATTACACACAGCGCAACGGCTCTCGACATTTCAATGAAGCTCTTCGTCCCCAAGCAAGGGTGACGGTTCAATTCCCGGCATGTGATCCGGTGGCTTAAGTAGAGATGGCAAGGGGCCATCCAACACATACGATTTCTTGTGATAGTGATAGGACATCGGCACGTGCAGTGTATTGATGAGGTAGTCGAGATCACGCGCCACAGTGCGAACACTCACTTCGAGATCTCTGGCCATGTGATTGGCCGTAACCCGCTCGCCACGCGACAACCGCATCAGGATGGCCTGAAGGCGATAGAGCGTTGGACGCATGGCAGATTTCATTGGCGCAGATTCCGGTTCACGAAGTATCTGCGAGGGTACGCCACTGACTCTGCCATCTACTGTCATAGTGGCGATTACAAGCCACTGATAGATGTTACACTCCTCAGAGTCTTTGAGGAGCCACGGCAAAAGCGGTCTTGAAAACGACGAAAGGGGCTTCATGCCCCTTTGTGATGTCAGCCGAATGAAACGTGACGAATACGTACGCTTCCGAGGTACAGGGCTAAAGTTCGCGACGTAGGCGAGCCACGGGAATGCGCAATTGCTCGCGGTATTTGGCGACCGTGCGTCGCGCAACATTATAACCAAGCTGTTTGAGATCCTTACCCAATCTGTCGTCACTCAATGGTTTATGTTTCGATTCTGCTTCGATGAGCTCCTTGATCTTTTGCTTGACAACGCGCGTTGAAATCTCTTCCCCATCGTCACTCAACAGCGCCTCACTGAAGAAGTACTTTAGCTCGAATGTGCCAAACGTAGTAAGAACGTACTTGCCATTGACAATGCGGCAGATTGTAGAGATATCAAGCGCTGTGATCTCCGAAACGTCGCGGTAGATAAGGGGCTTCAAATGCTCCGGCCCATATATGAAGAACTCTTTCTGCAATCCTATGATAGCCGTCATAACTCGGAGCATCGTTCCCTTGCGTTGGCGGATAGCCTGCATGAGAAACTTGGCATCTTCATATTTTTTTCGGAGCCACTCACGAGTTTCTTTGTTGAAATTGTGGTACCGTGCTTCCTTCTTCAGGTTTTCATATGCCTTGCTCACGCGCAACGTGGGAAGTCGCGAATCATTAACGGTGATGAGGAAGTCCGTTCCGTCTTCCGTCGGCTCAACCGTAAAGTCAGGAGAGACGGTGTTGATCTCCGGGCCGATCGTTCCACCGCCCGGACGTGGCGTGAGGTGACGGATGACTTCGATCGCTTCTCGCAGATAGTCTTCTGTAATGTCGAGCTGACGTTCGATCACGTGGTAGTGCTTCATGGCAAACGCTTCATACGTCCGCGTAAGAATCAGTACGGCCAATTTCTGCGCGGCATTGGGTTTTTCAACTGCACGGAGTTGAGCGAGGGGACACTCCTGCACAGAGCGTGATGCAATGCCAGGGGGCTCTAACGATTGTACCTTCCTCAACACCGACTCCGCCTGTCTCATTGAAATCGGATTGAGCTGTCTGTCTACATCATCAATGATATCATTCGCATAAACTTGAGACCTGCTTGTGCTGCCTGTGGAATGCAATGCAAGGTTGTGCTCTGCGAATCTGTCGTTGATCTCGTGAATCAACTCATCAAGAGTCCTGCGCAAATAGCCATCATCATCGATATTACCAATGATGTAGTCGCCAAAGAGTCTCTCCTCAAGCGACACCTGCAGATATCGCATTTGCTCTAGCAGGTCGCCCTCCAGGGTTTGAACTTCACGGAATTGAAAAACGGGCTCATCATCATCGTCCTCGCCCATTCTCGTGTCGCTTGAATGACCGCTTGATGGATCTTCACCCCATATGAGTTTGTAAAACTCAAACGCATCTTTCGGATCAAACTCCGTGGCTTGCTCGATAGATTCTTTACGAGAGTCTATGCCGACGGCTTCAATGCCCGGCGGCGGCGCGTCATACGCTGTGCTTTCAGCCGGACCGTCCGTATCACCAGTCACTCGGTCTTCACCCGCAGCCTGTGGCTCAAACTCGGGTGCTTCTTCCAGCATCGGATTGTTTTCAAGTTCAACACGCACGTGTTGCTCAAGCTGGAGCAGTTGCAACTGCAGCATCTTGAGATACTGGATCTGTTGCGGTGTAAGAGACTGCGTTAATCCTACCTGAAGGTTGAGGCCTAGCTTCATAGGTCGCCCTCCTCTTCACCGCGAGCGGCTGCGGACATTCGTTCGTACGTACGTTCGCCATATGCACGCGTAAGGGCATCCTTTAGAGCGTCAACTAATGGCACACCTAGCCGTGCTCCGTGCTCGCGACCTGGTTCACACTCTTCGATCTGTTCATAGTGGAGGTATGGTCCACCAAAATTCGCGACTCGAATCGGAAAGAGATGGCACGAGATCGGCTTCCGAAATGCAGATTCGCCATTATGAAATGCACGCTCTAGTGCACACTTCGCAACAGTATTGTCATAGTACACAAAGACACAGGCGGCATCATCGATGCAGCCAACAGATCTGTCTCCATGATGACCCTCCACAGGGTCGTTGTCTGCCAGCCACTTCCGTGACCGTTCATCGAGATAGGGCAAGGCAGTATCAACTGCCAAACGAAGTGGCTTTACCTCGTTCTCTAACAATGGGGCACCCGCCCCGCCGGATAAAGTACAGCAAGCCCCTTTGCAGCGCTGAAGATCACACGCAAATGTGGCCGTCAGCACCTGCTCTTGAATGAGAAGATCGTCGAGAAGGATCATGCTGGCGGAAAAATAGCACGATTCTTGCTAGTCAGAAACATCCCCTAGCGTGAGATCCGTAATCTGAGCGAATTTGAGACCACGGTGCCGGAGCTCAGAGCCATCGCTGCGGCGGCGATCATAGGCGAAAGAGCCATGCCCGTAAGGGGAATGAGCAGTCCGGCTGCTAAGGGAATCCCCAGGATGTTGTAGACGAAAGCAAAAAAAAGATTCTGCCGGATCGTCTTTATTGTAGCGCGACTCACATCGATCGCATCGAGAAAAGTGTGGAGATCGGGACGAAGGAGTGTGATGTCTGCTGTACTCTTTGCGATGTCGGTGCCTGTACCCATCGCTATTCCCACGTTCGCCTGGGCAAGTGCCGGAGCGTCGTTGATCCCATCACCGATCATTGCAACGTAAGCCCCTTGCCGCTGAAGCTTTTCCACCGCTGCTGCCTTTGCATGTGGAGTTACACTGTGCAGAACGTTTGAGATTCCTGCGGATGCTGCAATAGCTCGTGCCGGAGCTTCGCGGTCACCGGTTGCCATGATCACCGTAAGGCCTCTGGTCTTCATCCGCGCAACTGCATCGGCACTTGAAGAACGCAATGTATCGGCAACTGCGATGCATGCAACAATGACGCCATCGACGCTAATAAAGAGAGAGGACCAACCGTGATCGTCGTTCTGAGCAGATGCCTTGCGCATATCGGCTTGAAGGAGAAGGAGAGACTCTTCCATGAACGACTCGCTACCTATGCGAATCCGATGCTCCCCGACCGATCCAAACGTGCCTTTACCAGGGACTGTTGTCGTAGAAACAACACTCATTCGCTCCGACGGAGTGATGCCGGCCCATTCTACAAGGCTCTTCGCCACCGGATGCTCTGATCCGGACTCGAGTGCTTCCACGTAGCGTCTAACCAACTCTTCACTTGTCGTTGTTCTAAATGCGGCATCATGGACCACTATGGCGCCCTCGGTGAGCGTGCCCGTTTTATCGAGCACCACAGTATCAACACGTTGCAGCAATTCAATGGACTCAGCATTTGAAAACAGGACGCCCAGAGAAGCCCCCTTACCGCTTCCAACAATGATGGCTGTTGGCGTTGCGAGTCCAAGAGCACAGGGACATGCGATGATAAGGACAGCGATCGCTGACGTCAGCGCCTGATTGAATGCGATTTCGGCTGGGGCGGCATAGAACCAGACGCAAAATGTTATTGCGGCTATACCAAGAACGATGGGGACAAAGACACTGCTTATCTGATCAGCAAGGCGTTGGATCGGGGCCTTGCTTGACTGTGCCTTTTCGACCGCCCTGATGATGCCGGCAAGAACTGTTACAGAACCAACGGCGGTAGCTCGCATGATCACTGAGCCCGTGGTATTGAGAGAACCTCCGATGAGCGTTTCTCCCGGTCCACGCTCAACTGGCAGACTCTCTCCCGTTATCATTGATTCGTCAGTAGTAGTGGTGCCGCTAACAAGTACGCCATCCGTTGGTACGCGTTCACCTGGACGTAGGACGATGGTCTCGCCCGTGACAACGTCCGCAGCGGGAACATCGATGTCAATGCCGTCGCGTCGCACGCGAATGACCTTTGGATGAAGCTCCATGAGCGACTGCAGCGCTTCCGCCGTTCTACCTTTTGCCCGGACCTCCAACCATTTGCCGAGCAGTACGAGTGAGATGATCGTTGACGTTGAATCGTAATACACGTCCGATGCTGCGGCAACACTTGCGATAAAGGCAGCGCCGGTGCCAATCGACACCAACGTATCCATCGTAGCCGACAAATGAAGCGCCGCTTTATAGGCCCCAACGAAAAAAGAGCGTCCGGCCCAGAGCACAGGTAACGTGAGCACAAACAGAAGGGAATTCACCCAAGGGGCGTGATGTGAAAACATCGCCCACATTGAAATGATCATGATAGCAACGGCAAAGGGCGCTGCAAGAAGAAGTGCGCCTCGATATTCGCGTGCCGGCGCTTCAATACGTTTGGCAAGTGTATTGGCGTCAGGCACTGATTGCTCGCCATAGACAGACTGAACCGTATACCCGGCAGATTCCACTGCACGCGTTAGATTTTCATCCTTCACCTGGTCTGAGATCTCAACAACCGCACGGTTCGTTACGAGATTAACATTAGCAGAAGCAACCCCCTGAACGCCGACCAGGGCTTTCTCAACGCGGCCAATGCAGGCAGCGCAATGCATGCCTGCTATGTCAATTGTACGTGTGGTCATTGTAGACCCGCAGTATCAGAATCGGTCATTTGGGCACTGAGCGCATCTTGTCCTTGAACTGCTTTTGAAATTTCTCAACTTTTGGACGCACAACGAATTGACAATATGGTTGAGTGCCATTCTGTGCAAAGTAGTTCTGATGATAGTCTTCAGCTTTGTAGAACTTGTCAGCAGGAACCACTTCCGTTACGATAGGATCCGGCCACGTATGCGCGCTTGTCAATTGCTTGATGTAGTCGCTGGCAATTCGCTTTTGCTCTTCGTTATGATAGAACACTGCACTT
This sequence comes from Candidatus Kapaibacterium sp., assembly GCA_026390655.1. GTDB lineage: Bacteria > Bacteroidota > Ignavibacteria > Kapaibacteriales > Kapaibacteriaceae > UBA10438. Next base: position 31,067 of record JAPLFN010000123.1, on the reverse strand, counting down.
CGATACTGTGTGCCAGCATCATTGCCCTGACGGTTCAATGTTGTTGGGTCGTGTGAGGCGAAGAAGACTTGGAGGATGTCTTCGTACGACACAACCGATGGATCAAATGTTATCCTGCATACTTCAGCGTGACCTGTTGTACCGGTACACACCTCCTTGTACGAGGGATCCTTCACACTTCCTCCACAGTATCCACTCTCAACGAGTTCAACACCATCAAGTAATTGGTAGACAGCTTCGATACACCAGAAGCAACCGCCGGCTAGAGTGGCGGTGTCGCGATGAGAAACAGACATGGTCTTCTTCGATGATGTGGTAGGAGGGGGCGGTGTGCGTCCATCGTCACCAGCGCATGCAGTGAGAATGGACGTTAAGAAGACGACAAGAAGGGTAGTTGCCGAAACAATTTTTAGGGTCATGGTTTTTGCTGAACTTGATAATGGACTTGTGGAACAGGCAACGCTAGTTCACCGCCAACACGGCGAATAACATCGTTTGTTCCCTGATAGACGGTCCAATAGTCCTCTGGCTTACAAAACGGCCGTACGCAAAGCACAGGTCCTGCAAGAGTAAAGTCAAAGACCCAAACGGATGGTGCCGGAGATTCAAGAACCTTCGGAAGCGCTACAAGCTCGGATAGGACACGTTCGATCGTTTTATCAACATCCACTCCGTGGGCGAGTTGCATTGTACGATCAACTCGTCGGTGTGGTGTGTTTGAGAGGTTCTCGATGTTATCCCCGAAAACCTTCCCATTGCTGACCATTACAAGCACCCCATCCGGGGTCATAACTGTTGTTGAGAAGAGTCCGATTTCCTCAACCACCCCCAGCGTTCCACCAGCACTTATCAAGTCACCTACTTTGAAAGGGCGGAGAACGAGCAGGAAAGCACCGGCTGCGAAATTGGCAAGAAGACCGCCCCAAGCCATACCAATAGCAAGGCCGGCAGCAGCGATAAGGGCAGCAAAGGATGTTGTTTCAACGCCAAACCTGGCTAAGATTGCGATCACCAAGATCACATTCAGGCCAACCGTGATAATCGAGGCCAGGTAGTTCTGAAGCGTAGGATCAACCTGTCTCGCGGTGAGCGCCCTCCGTATCATTCGTACCATGAAGTGGATGAGCCAACGGCCAACCATCCACATAAGAACCGCGCCCACAACAAGAATCAAGTAATTGATGATCACAGTTTGATGATTGGCCCAAATTGATGCGATGTCCATGCATGCCCCTTCGGAAAACAGAAAATGATTTACTGGATTGAAAAACGGATAAGTGTAACTCCGGCTACGGCAGCCAACATACAACAGACGATCGTCGTAGCGAGGTAGGTCCCTGCAACGAGAACATTGCCGCCCTCGAACAAGCTCACGGACTCTATCGCAAAGGCAGAATATGTCGTGAATCCACCGCAGAGCCCCGTGCCGAGGAGGAGAGTGGCGTTTCTTGAAAGCGGACTTGGCAACGACGTTGCCCCTACAATACCGCCGAGAATGAAGGAGCCCAGCACGTTCACGAGGAAGGTTGGAACCGGAAACGTCCCTTGGGCAACAGGTAGCATAGTTCCCACCCAGTATCTCAAGCCACTGCCTACGGCCCCACCGAACATTACGAGCAGAACTTCTTTCATGCACGAAACTAACGAACCTATCTTTGTTGATGAGACGTTACCTCTTACTTCTTGCAATGCTTACGGCGCCATTGGCCGCTTTAGCCCAAGCCCCCGTTATTCATACCACTACCTATGTAGATGCACCCGGAAGCGAGCCGCGTGATCATCCTGTGGATATGCTTCGGATGACTCTTGACGTGCGATTTGAACCGGCCAAGGGCCTGGTTAAGGGAAGGGTGACGCATGTATTCCGCGGTCTGCGCGAAACGACAGATTCCATTGAATTCGACGCGTTAAAGATTCGGATTCTCCAAGCCACGCTTGGGGGAAGACCTGTTCGCACGCGTTCAACAGACACAACAGTGATTGTTTATTGCGATCCACCCATTCGATGGGATGTGAAAGATTCGATCGCGTTTATCTACGAGGCCAACCCGCGTAAGGGGCTCTACTTCATTGGTTGGAACGATCCTACAAATCGGATGCGAAAGCAGATCTGGTCGCAGGGGCAAGGGATAGATAATCGCCATTGGATACCAATGTATGACGAGATGAATGACAAGATGGTCACCGAAACGATCACGACTATGGATTCCACGTACACCGTATTGTCAAACGGAACCCGAGGCGACGTCATCGTAAACAGCGATGGCTCAAAGACGTGGCATTACAGCATGACCAAGCCACATGCCTCGTACTTACTTATGCTGGCTATCGGCGAGTATTCGATCACGCAACGCAAATCGGCGAGTGGGGTGCCCCTTTTCTTATACTCCTATCCCGACAAGCCGGAAGGCATTGAGCCAACGTACCGCATGAGTGTTGAGGCGATGGACTTCCTTGAGAGGGAGATCGGCGTGGCGTATCCATGGGAATCGTATAGTCAGGTCCCGGTTGCTGACTTCGTCTTTGGAGCAATGGAGAATACAACGGCAACCGTTTTTGGCGATTTCTACTACACAGACTCGCGTGGGTGGTTGGACCGTTCGTATGTAGGTGTGAATACCCATGAACTCACTCATCAATGGTTTGGTGATTGCATTACGGGGCGCAGCATGAAGTCGCTCTGGCTTCAAGAGAGCTTCGCAACATTCTACCCGCATCTTTTTACAAGAGCAACTCAAGGGGAAGATGCCTATGAGTGGAGTAGACGGGGAATGCATCGAGGTGCATTGGCAGCAAGCGAGTCAGACCGTCTTCCGATCGTACATCCGGCAAGTGGTTCAGGAAGAGTGTATCCGAAGGGTGCCAGCGTCCTAGATATGATGAGGTTCACGTTCGGCGATTCAGCAATGCGCAGGGTGATACAGCACTATCTACATGGTCACGCATACCAAAATGTAGAAACGAACGATCTCTATCTGGCCTTTCAGGATACTCTCGGACTATCGCCGGATTGGTTCTTTGATCAATGGCTCTATAAGGGTGGAGAGCCCCATTATCGCATCAGCACTCGTTTGGGAGCTGTAAATACGGAGCGGGGGATGTCCACGTCTACCGTGGTGGATGTTGAACAGATCCACGCCATGGATGATCTCACAGGCGTGTTCCGAATGCCCGTGGTTGTAGAAGTGCACTACACAGATAAAACGAAGGACTCCGTCCGTGTTGACGTGAAAGATCAGCGCACTTTTATCGAGATACCGAATCCGGGAAAGAAGACCACCGCTTTTGTTCTATTCGATCCAGGGTCATACATCCTGAAGAGAGTGACGTTTGATAGATCGTGGGAGGCCCGACGCGCGCAGCTGAAGGCGGCACCCAAGATGATCGATAGGTATGATGCCTTCGAGACATTTCGAGGTGACACCTCGAGGTCTACTGACCGCCTCGACATGTTAGACGACGTAATGGAACACGAGACCTTCCACGCCATGAGGAGCGAGGCAGTAGGACAGGCCATAGAGCTTGGATTATCTGGGGTTACCCACGCTTGGAAAACAGTAGAGCGGGGGATGAAAGACACGGCGATTGAGGTTCGCAGTGCTGCCATCAACGGCCTTTCCATCATTCCAATTCAGGTGAAGGGGGCTACTGAGCGCCTATTGGAAGACTCCTCGTACGCCATCATACAGCAGGCATTAACGAAGCTCGTTCGGTCTTTCCCGGGAGACAAGCGCGCCTATCTCAACAAGGTACAAGGAGTTAGGGGTCCACACGAACGCGTCCGTATAGCCCGTCTTGAGATCGAGTCTGGCGATGGTAACGCTCAGGCATTAAATGACTTAGCTGACCTCTGTGGCCCAAGCTGGGAGCTTGTCACTCGGCAGAATGCTATTGGTGCGATTCGACGACTCTCAACATTGACAGACAACGCAACACGGAACATTCTTCAGGCATTGTGGAGTACCAACTCACGATTGAGTGGGGTTGCTAAGGCTACGTTGACTGCGCTTACAGAGCAGCCCCGCTGGCGAGAGCTGGTACGCGAGGTTGCCAACACGTACGAAATGACCCCATGGCAACGGGAATTGGTGCTGCCATACATGAAATAAAAGTTTGGTGCGGTAGTTGCTAGCTCCCTTAGGGCACGAATCTGTACGTGATGGTGTGAAGAATTCTTCACACCTACATGGTTGTTGCGTGTCTTCTTTGCCTTTCAGTCGCCGTAAGGTTGTTTGTTAGAGCAGGGTTGGCTATTTTTGCAGGTCACAATATCACGGGCGAGTTGCGTCCGCACAATAAAATATGAACATAACAAATCGACATTCTCATATCACAAGTGGAGGAGCTATGCTTCGCAACGTTACATCATTTGTTGCGTTGCTTGCGGCGTTCGTACTGATCGGGGTATCCTCGATGCAGGCGAATCCAGCTAACCGTTCGGTTGGCGTAGTCGCAGGAACGTATACAGAGATTACGGGTGGCATTGTAGTTTTTTCAGCAGCGAGCCCAAACTGGTTCTCGACAGCTGATCAACTGATCACATTGCCTTTTCAATTCAGCTACGGTGGCGTTCTTCAATCGAACGTCTATGTAGGTGGCAATGGTTGGGTGACCTTCGGCGCGGGCCTTGCAGCTAGCTCTGTAAGTCCACTTACGGCATCAGGGGCAGCAACCGGTGTTGTCTCGGCATTTGGAAACCAGCTTTCGGGTGTTTCCGGGGGCGATGTTACCTATGCTACTACGGGTGTTGCACCGAATCGTATCACTACGATTCAGTGGCGCAACGCAACGCGTCGCTATACAGACAATATCGGTCGGGACCTCTATAACTTCCAGATCAGAATCTGGGAAAACAACACAACGATTAATGGCAGCCGCATTGAAGTTGTTTATGGTCCAATGACCGTGAACAGCCCAATCTTGGTGCAAACCGGACTGGGTGCTAATAATGTTGTTTGGTCGCCAAACGTGAACTTTTATGCAAATACGTGGACAACGCCAACGTGGAATTCCACCGCGCAGCTGTCTCTCATGGCAGAAGGCTTTGTTCCGGCGTCTGGAACGCGTTACACGTATGTGCTTCGTCAGGCTCCTGTGCAAAACAATGATGCCGGTGTCCTTGCATTGATCTCTCCGGCAGCCAATTTTGCTGCAAATTCGAGTCAAACAATTCAGGTTCGCGTACGTAACTGGGGCACGAATAACCTCGACTCTGTAGTGATCAATTGGACGATCAATGGTCAAACACAGACGCCTATTCGATATTATCCGCAGCCGGCACTCGCTCCTTTAGCTGAAGCAACGATCACACTTGGAACTCGATCATTCGGCGATTTGTCCCTAAACACAATTGTCATTGGAACACTTTCACCTAATGGTGTGGCTGATGCGAATCCAAACAATGATCAGCTAACGGTAATGGTAGCACCTCGTGTTGCTGGTGCATTAGCGATCGCGCAAAATGGCAATCCTAGCGTATTCCCAGATTTCCGTTCGATGTTCCGTCACCTCGCAGTGGCCGGTATCTCGGGCAATGTTGATGTAACGGTGTTTGCCGGAACATATAACGAAGAAGTCTGGGTGCCTGCGATCGATGCATCTGCAGGCCGTGTTCAGATCTCCCGTCGTGCAGGCGATGACGTTTCAGTTCGTCAATCCGTATGGCCAACGATCAATGTCTACGGAACAGCAGACGTTCACACAGTTGTCGGTTTCGCCGATGGCTCTTCAAACGTTACTCTGCGCAACATGGTTGTTCGTGCTAATGATGGTTCTACATCAAATAGCGTAGTATTCTCAGCGAATACAGGCAGCAACCTCCGTATCGAAGGTGGAACATATGAAGGTCCAAACAACTTCACCACTACTCTTGGCATTACAAGCGGAGTTCAACTCTACTCACAATCCAGTGGTTCAAACATTGCTGTTACTGGAGCTACGTTCCGTCGTTTCCGTAATGGTTTCTTGGTTGCAACAAGTGGTTCAGGTGTTGTCGTTACGGGCAATACAGTCGAAAACTCAACGAACGGATTCCAGGTCGGCATTGCAGGTGTCACCGTTCAGTCGCCACAGATCGATAACAACCAAGTTACAGGCTGTGATTGTGGCGTTTCATCGCAGGCTATCACATTGCAGAATGTTTCGGGCGGTACATTCCGCGGTAATCGCGTAAATGCTATCCAGACAACTGGCCTTAACAATGGTGTCGTTATGCAATCAACGAGCAATCTCTTGGTCGCAAACAACATGGTTTCGGTTTCTGGAACAACGCAAACGATCGGTCTTTTGGTGGAGGCAACAACTCCTCCAAATCGCGTTATACATAACTCTGTCAACATGACGGGCACAGGAACAACGAACGCGGCTTTCTATTGCCCACAAGCAGTTGTTGGTGGTCAGGTTGACGTGATCAACAACGTGTTCCACAACTTCGGAACTGGCAGCAATGGTCAGTTGGCCATGTGGTTCCCAACCTCCTCCCCGAACCCCATTCGTACAGGCGACTTTAACAACCTGATGACGACTGGTACGAACCTTGTCAACTGGGGTGGAGTAAACGTCATTCGCAACACCACTGGTAACCCGCTTACAAACTGGCGTGCAACATCGGGTCGTGATCAAAACTCGACATCGATTGCCGTTAACTTCGTGGGTGGTACTGACCTTCACCTTCTATCGATCCAACCGCAACTTTGGGGCACAAGCACAACCTTCGCAACTGTGCCTACAGACTTCGACGGTGACACACGTACGAAGCCATACATGGGCGCCGACGAGATCAAGCCTGTCATCCGTGTAGTGCGTCACCCTGCAAGCAATTACGTTTGTATCGGTGGAACAGACACCCTTATCTGCATCGCAGATGTTACTATCGGTGCAACAACTACGTATCAGTGGTTCAAGGATGGCGTAGAACTAACTGGCCAGAGAGGCAACATCTTTGTACTTACAAACACAGGTTATGCTGCTTCAGGCGTATATACCTGCCTTGTTAAGGCAAATGATGGAACGAACTTTGTCCAGCAGCTTTCGGACGGCGCTTCGGTTATCGTGGTTCGCCCAACGAGTGTAACCGTTCAACCTGTTTCGCAGCCTGTTGCAATTGGCGGTTCTGCCAATCTTGAGGTTTCTGCAGAAGCGATCGGCGCTCCGGACAACTTCGTCCCATCCTATCAGTGGATGAAGCGCTTCTGGAATCCGAACTCTTCATCATACAATGACACGATGGTCGTTGATTCGACACAATGGACACATACGTATGTATGGTTACTGGATATTGTGGTGTTGTAACCTCAAAGACAGCTCGTCTCTTCATCCCGCTGGTTGTTGCTTCAAACAGCACTCCTGCAGTTTGCCGCGGCGGACTTATGAGTCTTGAATGTGCAGCATTCCCATCGTCGCTTCCGGGCTCCACGGCTTCGTTCCAGTGGTTCAAGAACGGTTCGATGATCTCTAACAGTGCAAACACAGTTGGTGCTAATTCCAAGGTTATCATGGTAAGCAACGCATCATCAACAGATGATGGCGCCTACTACTGTGTAGTATCATACAGCGGAACAAGCTTCACCTTTATGTCGAATACCGTGAACGTTAAAGTTGGCATCAACCCAACGATCACAACGCAGCCTGAAGGTGCAACGGTTTGTGAAGGCTCTGTCCTTACAATCGCGACTGCTTCAGCTGGAGACAACGTTACATACCAATGGATGAAGGGTACATCACCTATTCCTGGCGCTACAACGGCATCATTCTCTAAGGCAAACGTCACAAGTCTTGATGCAGGCTCGTACTCAGTAGTGGCTTCAAACTCATGTGGCTCGGCTACATCGGTTACGGTTGACGTTGTTGTGAACACTGGTGTTAAGATCACAACCGAGCCAGCCAACGTGGCAGTGAACGACAATCAGCCTATCAGCTTCTCAGTTGCTGCAACAGGTTCAAATGTTGTTACCTACCAATGGTTCCTCAACAACGTTGCGATCACCGGTGCAACTGGTGCTACGTACACAGTGGAGCGCGCTAAGATGAGCGATGCCGGAACGTATTACTGCATCGTGGCGAACAATTGCGGAGCTGACACGTCAGCCAACGCTGTTGCTTCGATCACAAACGGCGTTACTGGTGATGTGGTCGCAGGAGGCTTTGTCTTCTCTGTTGCAACACCGAACCCAACGTTTGATGCAGCATCGTTCTCATACATCGTCCCTGCCACACAGAACGTCCGTATCGTCGTAACAGACCTTATGGGCCGTGAGATCTCAGTCCTCGTTAACGAGAGTGTTGATGCCGGTACACACCGCGTCTCATTCAGCGCTTCGGATCTGAATATCACAACTGGTGTCTATAACGTTACTCTCTCGTCAGCCGGCTTTGTTGCATCGCAGCAAGTTGTTGTCGTGAAGTAATCGCCCCCTCACAAAGGCTTCAAAAAAAAGAGGCAGGACGTACGTCCTGCCTCTTTTTCGTTGTTGTACACTATCGAAGATCGATCACTTCCCATCCCTTCGGAGGTGAATATGTGAAGGTCGATGCCTTGATCTTCGGGTTTATGGTTAGTGACGTGATGGTGTAGCTAGCCGTACTGCCATTTTCGGTCAGTAGGAGCCCCGTGACGAGCGTAGAGGCGTTAAGTGTGATATCTGCACGGGTAACGCCAGCGATCACCGCACGAGCGTCGGGAGGGGTCAATCTGATGATTCCGCCGGCCCCATTGCGCTGGATCACCTGCCCTTGGTAGATGTTCATAATGTCAAAGAATACTTTCTCCAACGAAAGATCATTCGACTGCGATTTGTAGGAGTTGATGATCACCGTCTTGGCTGAGGGAGATGCGCTCCAGACGGTTCTGCCGTCACTCACGAGCGTTCGATCAGGAAGTGTGACCATATAAGAACCGCCTCGTTTAGCTACGATCCTTCCCGCGAGTCCCGCAGACGTTGCGAAGGAGCATCGAATTGTCTGTGCAGACCGATACCGGGACTGAAATCGATCGAGAAGGTCACCTTGTCCAAGGGCGTAGGGCTGGATCGCGAGTAGGGCTGAAACGCCGACCAGAATGCGCGTTACCATTTACTTCACCTTTGAAGAGAGAGGGCCACGTAAGCCTCTGTAGCCAGTCAACTCCGCGTCAACTGTTCCGATAGGGATCTTTGTACTCACTTTGATTGGGATTCTGCGGTCGTCATCGCTTAGCCACAAGAGCAACTTACCCTCGAACTTAAAGAGGCTACCAGATTTTATAACGGGCTCTACAACGATGCAGTTAAACGTACCTGCGTCGACTTCAACCTGCTGACGGCCTACTATTCTAACGACCAGGTCATGTGACTCGCGGTCAAAGAAATTCTGAAGGTTGATCATCTCCCCCTTCTTGAACTTCCGGATATCTATCGAACGAACGTAGTAGAACGCAGAGATAACATCGTGTACAAACGGCGGTACGTCATACGTGCCCTCCGTGGTAACAGCCTTATGAGCCCCTTGATCAAACGTGGCTGAATAGTCCTTACTGTAGCCACCTTCACGGATGGTTTGTTCGAACTTCCAGGGAAAAATTCCATCGATGTCCACGAGTGTCCGGTATCGGTCGCGGACCTTATAGAGGAAATCCAAACTTTTCAGTGATATCATGTCGAAGCGAATATCGAAGCATGGCCGACCATTGACGTTGACCGGATCCTTCCCAACAGAGAACACAGCAGTACCGGCTGTTAGAAATTTGTACTTCACATCATATTCGAGGCGCTCACCCAAGCCATATGCTTCATTGGAAACAAACCGCATCATGGCCGGATCGTCTGCATCAACGTTGACCGTAGAAGCAATGACCAAGGCAGCTGATAGTAGTAGGGGGCGGATCATACGATCACACAGACGCATGGGCTAGGCCACTGGTGTATCGTCCACGGACGGAAGCTCGAATGACCGAACAGGGCCGAGGTCCTTACCAGCAATTCCCTGAATTGAGCCCATAACGTGTGACATGGAAAGGCGCATACGCTCTATCTGACGCTCGCGTTGTTTCCAGAGCTTTTCCATTGCATTACGCTCGCGGTCGAGATCCGACTTCATATGCTCATAGGCGTCCATGACGTTTTCAACGGACATGCGAAACTCGGAGCTCATGAGGTAGTCGTACAACATGGTCATTTTATCACCCTTGTTCTCCTGCGACACAACGGCTGTAGAGACGCGAACGACCATGTCGCGAAGAACAACGCAGAGAGACTTAAACTCGGCGAACGTGCACACCCAGACTCCATTGATTGCACCAAAACTGTGCATATCCTTGGGCATCGTTTCCGTAACGATCACGCCGACGTCGGAGCCCCTTGCCCGCATATCGGTCTTCAGTTTTTCTATCCATTCAATGCTGAAGGACTTCGTGCGTTTACTTTCATACGTGATCTGTCCGCACTTCCGTCCTGAATCAAAGACTGTCTGAACACAGTCAGCGCCTCGCTGACCTTTCACGACTTCGGCGATTTCATCATGCGGGAAGTGTTGCCGGAGAAACTCTTCGATAGCCATTTCTTGAACTTCACCCTGCAACTGTTGTGAGGTCTGTTCCGACTTCCGACGAAACTCATCAGCAGCCTTCTGCGTGTCATCCAGTTTCTTTTGCAGCTCTCGCTTCTCGAGATCAAACCGCTCTTGTTCACGCCTACGCTCAACATCAAACCGCTCAAGTTCGGTGCGCCTGATCGTCGTTTCCATTGCGGTCTGCTCTTCAAGTAAGCGCTTCTGAATTGCGAGGTCAAGACCTTCTTGTTGCTCGCGCATCTTTCGCTGTAGATCGAGAAGTTCAACCTCTTTACTCTTAAGGGTCTTTGAGTCGTTCTTCCGTTCTTCGTTCTCATGTTGCAGTGCAACGATCAATGCTTCAGACTCACGACGGGCCTTGGCTTCTGCGTCGGCTTGTATTCTCACTCGCTCAGCATTAAAGCGCTCTTGTTGCTCCCGTTGTACACGATCTTCGATATCGTGCGCAAGGAGTTCTTCGATGTCTATATCATGTCCGCAGCTCGGACATTTAATGTGTGTATTTGAAGACATTTGTGGGCCCGGCCGGATTTGAACCAGCAACCAACGGATTATGAGTCCGCTGCTCTAACCGTTGAGCTACGAGCCCCTTACTGAACTAGGCGTTAGGGCCTGGTTAATTAAACAACCCAACAAACACACCAAACTGCAGATTGAGTCCGCTCACGCTGATATTGTCAGGTACATTTTTCACTGTCGCATATTGATTACCAACCCAATCAGAACCAGTGAACTGCCACGTGTATGCAGCCTGCAAGCGAAGATTCAGGAATGGGGTTACTGAATATTCGATGTTCACTCGAGGTAGGAGATAAAGTGTGTTCTGTTTCAGGGCTGTATAAGCGTTTGGTGCAGGAGCAAAGCTTGAAGTATCTGTCAACTTCGTCCAATCCATTTCATTGGTCGACTGATACATCTCAACTCGTTGGTCACCCCAACCAAAGCCAAGACCCGGGAGTATTGCGAGGGATTTCACAGGAACCCATGCATAATCCAGGTGGAATGTCCGCGAGGCAATACCATACAAGAGAGTGCGATTCACCGTTGTTCCACCAACGACAACATTCGCAGATGTTGTAGCTGAACCGGAGACCCATGAGAATCCTAAACGAAGATTAGGAATAACTCCCACTGCAGTGAAGATCTCGGCGCCCAATTGAAAGACGGGGGCTTTGATCTCTCCAAGTCCAAGTGACTTTGCCTGGGCATTCACATCGGTTGTGCTTGCAAAGACAAAATTGAAAACGGGACCCACGCCTATTGCGAAATAAGGAATTGCCTCGTCCTTGAGCGGAGCCTCTTCAAATGAAAGATCGTCCAGCTTTTCATCTTGAGCCCATACCGGCGATAAGGTCAAAAGGGCCACAAAAATGGCTATAAGCGAACGGGTCATGATTTTCTCCGAAGTTATTGTGACCGCGAAGATACGAGGGTCCGTAGATTCGCCGCATGAAGGTTATTGCAGTTGTCATGGCAGGGGGCTTAGGCGTCCGACTTTGGCCCCGTAGTACGGAGCGCCAACCGAAACAGTTCGTCCACACTCTGGGAGAGGGGACGCTCATCCAAAATACGGTGATGCGGCTTCTCCCGTTCATAGATCTTCAGGATATCCATGTCGTCACCACGGCTGATCTGGCACATCTGGTGTCTGACCAGCTTCCGATGATACCGGCTGGAAACGTCCTGAGAGAGCCTTTTGGACGCAATACGGCCCCCTGCATAGCCTACTCGGCAACGCTCATGCAACGGAAGTATCCCGATGGAGCAGTAATGGTTGTGCTGCCATCTGATCACCTTATCTCCAATGTTCGTGAGTTTCAGGGAATGCTCGACCGTGCCGTCTCGGCGGCGGAGGCAACGGGGCGGATCGTGACCATCGGGGTGATGCCGACGCGGCCGGAGACCGGGTTCGGCTACATTCAGGTGGGAGACGAGATTCCAACGGAAAATCCTGTGTTGAACAGTGTTTTAAAATCCGTCAACGTCTTCGCCGAGAAGCCCGACGCTGCAACAGCGCAGAGATTCTTAGATGCGGGTGATTTTGTTTGGAACAGTGGGATCGTTGTTGGAACTCTGGCCTCGATCATACGAGCTGTTGACATGCACCTGCCTGATCATGGTCCGCTATTTCACCTCCTTGAACGATACATCGGCACCCCCGATGAAGGTGACATGATCGAGAACTTCTACCGTCAAATGCGGTCTGTTTCGTTCGACGTTGGAGTTCTGGAAAAAGACTCAACGATTGGAGTTGTTGAAGGGTCGTTCGGATGGAGTGACGTGGGCACGTGGGACGAACTCTATCGCATGTCCATGAAGGACGGAAAAAACAATGTGATCGAAGGGAATGTCGTTACGCTTCAAACATCCAATTGCCTTGTTAGTGGCACCACGGGCCGACTGATTGGCATCGTAGATGTTGACAATCTCATTGTGGTAGAAACGGAGTCCTCAATCATGATCTGTAGAAGGGGCGCCACAGAGCGTGTCCGCGACCTCGTGGATGTTCTCCGCCGCCGCCACATAGCTCAACACTTGTGATAGCGTCGTGACCTGGCTTGTGATCTTTGTTGCCCTGTTTGCCGCCGGCGTCACGCGATCGCAGGATGATGTCGCGCGACTTCGGTCGGAAGCACAGTCTGATTTGCGCCGATCCGATAGTCTAAAGAAAATCTGGGATGTGCAGTGGAGACGCAGTGATAGCATTCGCATCGAAGCAATGTTTGTCCGTATGCGGAGCGACAGTCTTCGTAAAACTGCACACACGAAAACAACAAGGGCTGCGGCGATTGAACGTGCGCTGGTCGATTCAATTCGCATCGATACTACGGGCCAAGACAACACGCTGCTCGACAGCGCACGGGTGGACTCCGCTCTCAGCTCGGCTTCGACACGTCAAGCAAAAAAAGGGGCGGTGAAGCAAGGTCAAACGCTTAGCGACACGTTAACTATGCACGTGATGATGGTGGACGCCGATACGGGAATTGCCTCCTACTATGCAGAAGCGTTTCATGGAAAAAAAACATCAAACGGCGAGCGCTACGATATGAACGACCTAACCTGCGCTCATCGCTGGTTACCCTATAACACACGTCTGCGCGTTACAAACCTTGCTAATGGCAAGGTCGTGATCGTTCGTGTAACGGACCGCGGACCATGGAAGCATACACGTCTCATTGACGTTTCGAAAGGGGCTGCGCAACAGCTCGAGATGATCCGCGCGGGGACATCTCGCGTAGCCATCGAAGTGGTGCCAGCCGAGAAATGATCAGAGGAAGGGGATCTTCACCACTTCCGCAGGGAACGTGGTACCCCTAGCTGCGATCTCGATCATCGTGCCTGGAACGCTAAGAGACGTAGGTACGTATCCGAGGCCGATACCCGTGCCAAGCCCAGGCGAGGTATTTCCGCTTGTGACGGTTCCAACGGATTCTCCGGCGGACACGATAGAGTATCCGCCGCGAGGAATGAGTTTCTCGGACCGCATTACGAAGCCGACGAGCTTGCGGGTTGGTCCATCGGCCTTGACGGCAGCAATCACATCACTCCCGTTGAACGGCCCCTTGGCAAGCTTCGTGATCCAACCAAGACCGGCTTCGATCGGGTTTGTGTCGTCAGTGATATCATTCCCATACAGACAGTAGCCTTTTTCCAGGCGAAGGGTGTCACGCGCACCTAGGCCGATCCACGCTATGCCATAATCCATGCCGGCATCAAAAATGGCTTTCACTACATCGGTTGCAACCTCTACCGAACCCTTGAAATAGAGCTCGAAACCGATCTCTCCTGTGTACCCGGTTCGCGAGAGGATCATAGGCACGCCTGCTAGCGTGCCTTCAACGAATCCATAGTAGGCCACGTCATCTAGAGGCGCATCGGTAAGCTTCTTGAGCGTCTCGATGCTCTTTGGCCCTTGTACAGCCAAAAGGTGGGTGGATGCGCTCTCATCAGTGACCGTAACATCGGCAAAGCGAGCGGCATGCTCCATCACCCATGCCAAATCCTTGTCTACGTTAGCCCCGTTCACTACGAGCATGTAGTCGTTCTCCCCCTTCATGTAGACAAGAAGGTCGTCCACAATACCGCCATTGGGCCGAGTAAGCGCCGAGTACTGGGCCTTACCGGCAGCGAGCTTTGACGCGTCGTTCACTGTAAGGAGTTGGATGAGAGGGAGCGAGTCAGCCCCTTTCACCATAAACTCTCCCATATGAGACACATCGAACACCCCAACACCTGTCCGGACGATACGATGCTCAGCGAGAATACCGGTCGGATACTGAATTGGCATCTCGAATCCGGCAAAAGAAACCATCTTTGCGCCGGCGGCAACGTGAATGGCATGGAAGGCGGTCTGTGTCATCGTGCTACTTTCGTACGTGGAGCTGCGAATATAAGGAGTGTCAACTGTGGTCTCTGTCATTTGGGGTGGTATTGCTGCAATTATTGGACTCCTCTTTCTCGTTGGAGAGTCGATTATAGGTCTACATGAGTCCGGCGTGTCCCACGCAAATGTGATTCTGTGGCTTGTCATCACACCAGTAGTTGTCGTAGGCTCAATGGTTCACCGTCGTATGCTCACAGCGGAGAGCTACGGCTATGGTGCCGCATTGAAAACCGGGCTGATCACGTCCGCATCCTCGATGACAGGTTTATTCATCGTCTGGGTCTTGTTCATCGGGGTGATGTTCCCTGATTATTTCGGTCTCATGCATGGATATGCCGAAGCGCAGGCCAGATCCCAAGGTCACACTGGCGCTCTCTTGATACAGGAAGTTCATGTAGCGAAGCTCATCTTCGCATCCCCATCTTTCTATGTGATCAGCGCAATTATTCCACTGTTGGTAGGTACGATCGCCTCGTTGATCGGTGCGATCGGAATTCGTAAACGGTAAAGGGGGCTACCATGACATCACGAAGATCTGTCCTAAAGTCGATCGCCGCCTTCGGCCCAACGGCGTTGTTTGGTTCGCAGGCTTTGCACGCGGTGACGCATTGGATGTCAACTGCACTACCGGGCATTTCAGCTGCAGATGCCGCGCGGGACGAAGACTTCTGGTTGACTGTACAGCAGGCATTTGCAGTTGACCGAACGATCGTGAACCTCAACAATGGAGGCGTGTCTCCATCACCCAGAACCGTGCAGGACGCGATGCGTCGCTACACCGAGCAAGCAAATGGAATTCCGGCGTATGAGCTTTGGCGCCATCAAGAGCCGATGATTGAAACCGTTCGGGATGGACTGGCGTCTATCTTCAGTGTAAACCCTGAAGAGGTTGCCGTCACGCGCAATGCTAGTGAGTCGCTCCAGTCTTTGCAGATGGGCTTGCCGATGGAAAAGGGTGACGAAGTAGTGACCACCACGCAGGATTACCCGCGTATGCTTACAGCATGGGATCAGCGCGTTCGCCGAGATGGAATCGTGGTTAAGAAAGTGAAGTTTCCCGTCCCTCTCATGAATAGTCAAGATGCAGTTGACGCAATTGCGGCAGCCATCACACCGCGTACAAAGGTGATCCACATTTCGCACGTCGTGTTCTTGACAGGACAGATCATGCCAGTGAGGGATATTTGTCGACTCGCAAAGGAACGTGGTGTCCTGTGTTTTGTGGACGGTGCGCATTCATTTGCTCATTTCCCGTTCACACAAAAAGATCTTGAATGCGAGTTCTTCGGCACATCGTTGCATAAGTGGTTCGTTGGACCCATCGGCACCGGGATGTTGTATGTAAAGAAGGATCGTATTCCCTCCATATGGCCGCTTATGGCAGCTCCCAAAGAGCAAGATGCCAACATCCGGAAATTTGAGGAGATCGGTACACATCCGGCAGCCATCCATAATTCGCTAATTGAGTCGATCACCTTTCATCGCGCACTTGGAGTAGAGAGAAAGGCAGCACGTCTGCGCTATTTGCATTCTATTTGGACTGACCGTTTGGGTTCGATGCAATCCGTGCGTTTTCTTACGAACATCAAGGATGATGCAAATCAATGCGGACTTCGCCTCGTTCACATCGAAGGCACGGATCCCGGAAAGCTCTCGACCTACCTTCTCGACAAGCATCGCATCTTTACCGTAGCGATCGTCCATGATGAGTTTAAGGGGCTACGCATAGCCCCCTCCGTGTACACCACGGTATCAGAGGTTGAGCGTTTTGCTGACGCAATGATGCTCGTTGCATCTGGGCAGGTAAAGGATCTCGGCTGATCAATTGGCTGCGTCCGCAGAAAATAGAATGCGAGGCTCACGCATTTCTTCCGGTGGCTCTAGTGCATTCGGACGGAAGACCTCGTCTAGTTCTTGTTCTAAAGTGCGCGTTTGGTGATATCGATCTTGGTCACGAACAAAACTTGCCAAGATCTCAACATGCCATGGGGGTAGAAGCGTGACGTGAACTGCCTCGTCCCAAGTGAATCGGCGAAAGGGTCCGCCACATGCAACGATCACGCTACGTAACTCATCCAAGAGTGCACCGATGAAGCCGGGTACGTCGTCCTTTGCTGTTGCGGTCACCAATAAGTGGGCGTGATCTTCCTGAAAATAACTTGCTTTGAACTCAAATTGGAACATCATGGCTACATGCTCCGCCGTTGATGAAAGCTCGTCTGCGGCCGATGTTGGAATACGTCCGGAGGGTGCCGGCAGGATGATGAGGTGTAGTCCAAAGCTTTCCGAATCTCTATGCATTGTGTCCTCCGATAGTAAAGAAAGGGTTCGATATCTTCGTGCGCTGGAGAAGTCATTATGTGACATCTCGAATTGAGAACTACACCGTTCCACTGGAGTTGTTGTGAAGAGGCCGTCTTGGAAACGTCTGGTATTGATCTCCTTAGCGGTGCTCGTTACCACAGTTGCATGCGGATTTGGTGTGTATGGTCTGTTTTCGGACAGAATCAATAAGAACATCCACGATGCGATCGTCGAATACATCCAGTCACGAGTAAAGAGTGGCGCCGAGTCTTTATCCTCCGGAAAGCTCTCCATTGAGCTCGGTGACATCAACTACACATTCTTCTCCGGCTCACTCGATGTGCATCGTGTTCGTGTTGGATATCATGACAGCACCGAAGCGCGTGGCCGAAATGTCTCTGTAGACATTCCGCTCATTTCTGTGAGTGGCCTCTACCCGTGGGATATTCTCAACGGAGGTGGACTGTCGCTTGGTACGATCATGATTGACCATCCAACCATTGCCCATCAAGCCTGGGGGCAAGCTATAGATTCGCTCGACCTTGACGCACATGATACAAGCTCGATGCAATTGCCGAGGATGCCGGATGTGGACTCGCTCATGCGACAGATTTTCGTGGATCTCGTTCCGAGCTATGTTCAGCCCCTTACCATAGGTGGCATCCGAGTGTCGGACGTGGACTTTAAGAATAGTGATGACAACCCAGCCGCGCTGTACAGAGGCCGGATCCACGATCTATCACTTAGGGTGGGTGCGATCACGGTTGATGCGTCGAAGCCAGGTGTGAGACCGATCGAAAGTGTTGAAGTGAGTGTTGCATCTTGGCTTCGGGAGTACACTGATAAGAGAAGTATCCATACTCGCGGCCTCCACGTTCTTGTAAGTGACAAGGACAGTTCACTTGTCGTTGACAGCATAGATCTGCGTTTACCTCTCGAATACACATACTCGGCAACGGCAATACGATTCTCGTATCGAACTCGTGAGCTCTCAATTGGAACCTTCGCGCTTGGTCCGTCGCAGAAAGACGATGACTACTTTGCGGCACAGAAATTCAATAGCGACAGATTTAGGGTGAAGGGTGGTGCCGTGTTACTCCGCGAGATAGACTTCAAAGCGCTTCAAGCACGCACGGCTCTTCATGTACAGACTATAGATGTTGGAACACTTGAGCTCGACATTCTTAGCAACAAGCGATTGCGAAGCAATCCAAAGGCTGCACCACAAAAAATGCTCAACCAACTTGCGCAGTCATTGCCGTTCCAGCTTGCCGTTGATAGCCTCGTTGTAAAGGGTACATCGATTCACTACGGGGAGAGGTGGTCACATAGTGCCACCCCAGCCACGCTTTCATGGAAGGGTGTTTCCGCAACGGCCACTGGTCTTCGGAACATCACGGATCAGGGAGCCCCCTTCACGATCACCGCTCGTGGACGGTTTCAAGACCAAGCCACGATGGAGGCCACGTTTGTTATCCCTCTTACCTCTCCTACATATGTCCTTGATGCAAGGGGCTCCCTGGGCCGCACCGATGTTACGTCCTTGAACACCTTTCTGCCTATCGCGGAAAACGTTCGTATTCGTAGCGGGATAGCCAGTTCGGCCTCATTTGACTACAAAGTGCGTGGTCGCGCGTGCACAGGGAAGGTCTCGCCTCATTTTACAAACCTGTATATCGACCTCGTGAACAAGGAGTCAAAAAAGACGGGCGGAATTTTTAACGTGTTTGTCTCGTTCGTGGCTAACTGGCTAGCGATCAAGAATGATAATGACGGTGAGGACTACAAGGATGGGGTGATCAAGTACACACTTCCTGCCGATGCAGCGTTTATGCAGACCATCTGGTTTCCGGTTCGGTCAGGCCTGACCAAGGCCGCAGGAATGTAAGTGCAACATTTCATTCTTTTTATTTGGACTAAGTCCAGATAAGCATTAAATTCGGACCATTCTAGTCGCAGTTAAAAGGGTCCGAAATGTCGAGTTTGTTGAAGTTCTCTCTGTTTTGCCTCCTAATCGTAGTAATTCAAGCCTGTGGTACTGATCCTCAGCCGGGGCTCGTAGTCCCTGCCACATATGATTCCACGTCATTTGCCATAAATGCAAGCGCCGAAACTGCATTGCTTGATGGGCTAGAGGGGCTGATCGAGGCCCTCGAAGAGGGTAGGACGGGTGGAGTTCTCCTCAACGAGGCCGAGATCTTCTCGAAGTTCGATGCTCTTTCTGCGAGCATTGATCCTGCCACGCGTTCAGCAATGAGGTCCAGTGTACAGGTCGCTATCAACGCCTCTGGAGGCACCTACGACTGGACGAAGGATGCATCGGGTAATGGTAAAGGCGGTGTCTATGGCGCGTATCTCTTTACCGCAGAAGGCCTCGACGCAACAGAGTTTGTTGAGAAGCAGCTCTTTTCAACCTTGCTCTTGTATCGCATGAATGGTCTCGTTCAAGGGACAATCACACCGGCAACGATCGACAGGCTTGTGGCAGTAGTTGGTGCTCATCCCGTTTTCAAGAATTCTGACAAGGCTGATATCCACCCCGATCGCTTTGTAGCAGCCTATGCCGCACGCAGGGATATGAACGACGGAAACGGATTCTATACCAAGCTAGCAGCTGCGTTACGAAAAGCACAGGCGGCCGCAAAAGCAGGATCTTCGTATTCAGGAGACCTCAACTCCGCTGTGAAAGACTTCCGCGTTCAATGGGAGCGTGCCTTGATGGCAACCACGGTGAACTATCTCTTCACGGTGATTTCGAAGCTTAGTGCAACAACTGTGGACGATGCCACAAGGGCCTCGGCCATCCATTCTTTTGGTGAAGCCGCGGGACTGTTGAAGGGATTTTCCTACATACCGGATTCCCAAAGGATCATCTCGAAGCAAGATCTGAATGCGATTCTCATTTCAATCGGTCTCCCGGCGGACGGGCCGGTTTCATGCTGGAAGTTCTGGCAAAGCCCATTTCTGAATCTACCGACGCTTCTCGAGGCAGCTACCTCGATCGCATCCGTATACGGATTTACGCCAGCTGAAATGGAATCATTCAAGTCAAACTGGGTCGCTGTACAGAATCGCAAATGAAGCCTTCAACGCCCGTCTTCATTTTTCTCTTCTCGCTGATTACCTGCGTTATATGTGCATGTGACGACTCTGGCAATTCAACGCAGGTAGACCGGTTTGATAGACAAGCGATGCTGAAGGGTGTTGCTGACAAGCTCATTATTCCGTCGTTCGCAGAACTCCATGCTCGCGCAACAGAAGTAGTGGAACAAACAATCGCGTTAGCAGACAACTCCACGCCGACAGTCGTTGAAATAGAGAGACTCAGGAAATCAGTCTCGTCGCTCACAGTGCAATGGCAAAAGGTGATCTCGTACAACTTCGGTCCGGCCGAGGGTCCACTAGGCACACTCGTTGAAAACGTGTCTACGTTTCCTGTCAACACCTCTGCGATAGAGACGTTTATCGCTGAGGGGGACACCACTTTTCAAAATTTCCGACGCGATACAAGGGGGCTTTCTGCACTCGACTATCTGCTGTTCAATGGAACTGCGGAAGAAGTAACAACAGCGTTACGTGATGTGGTTGGTGCGAACCGACGATCATATGTAAAGGCTGTTGCTAACGCAATACTGGTGGAAGTGAGTATTGTTCATTCAGCGTGGGTGGGCCCGTACCGTCAATCCTTCATCGATCGTTCCGGCACCGATGCAGGGAGCTCACTAAGTCTGGTGTTCAACCACTTCAACATCGGGTATGAGTTGTTGAAGAACTTCAAGATCGCATTGCCCTTAGGGAAACGGGCCGGTCAGTCTACCACTGAGCCACTACGTGTAGAAGCGTATCATCAAGCAACGTCGCTCCAGTTAGCACGTGCGCAGTTTGATGCAGTGGTAGATCTCTGGTACGGACGCACTGCAACGGGCGACACATTCCCTTCTTTCCGTGCCTACCTCAAAACAGTGGCATACGGGGATCGATTGATCGCTGATACAGAGAACCAGATCATTGCGGTTACGTCAGCCTTTGATGCGCTTGGGACATCAACATCGCTTTCTGTGCTTGTATCGACGAATCCTGGAGCTGTTGAGCCCCTTAACACTCAGCTTCAGAAACTCACGAGATTCTTTAAAAGCGAGATGTCGTCTCTCCTCGGAATATCGATAACCTATAGCAGTGGTGACGGAGATTAACGTTCGTTCCACCATCACAGCCTATCTGCACCAAGACGTTTCAACAGCACCCCTAGCCCTGCTTCGGGTGCTGTTCGGTTGTGTAGTGACGATATCGTGCATCCGTTTCATGATGCTTGGCTGGATCGATGCACAGTACGTGAAGCCATCTATTCATTTCCCATATCAGGGGTTTGAATGGGTGGTTTCACTCGGCTCCCCGGGAATGTATGTTCTCTACAGCGTAATGACCGCCGGCGCGATCGGCATAATGCTTGGTGCTTGGTATCGTGCGAGCTCTGTGATGTTCCTGTTGTGCTTCACGTACATAGAGCTCATCGACAAAACGTACTACCTCAACCACTATTACTTCGTAACGCTGATCGCTCTTCTGTTGTGTTGCGCTCCTGCTCATCGAGCCTTCTCGGTAGATGTTTGGAGAAATCCAGAACTACGATCGGAGCGAGCACCTCGGTGGATGCTCGATATCTTCAAGCTTCAAGTTGGCATCGTGTACTTCTATGCCGGAGTTGCAAAGATCACATCGAGCTGGCTCATCGATGCAATGCCTCTGCGCATCTGGCTGCCTGCACAGTCCGATGTTGCTGTGATAGGTCCACTCATGACGCTCTGGTGGCTACCATGGGTGTTTGCATGGGCCGGCATGGTGTTCGATATCAGCACTCCGTTTCTCCTTTCGTGGAAACAAACGCGGCTCGTGGCTTACATAGCAGTCGTCGTCTTTCACGTCATTACGTCGATGCTCTTCCAGATCGGAGTGTTCCCACTACTGATGATCGTGATGGCATTAGTATTCTTTTCCGATAAGGTCGCGCGAGAGCATGACTTGAAGGTCGCGCGAGAGCATGCTCTCGCGCCCGCTCGGCATACGGTCGCGCCCATCCGGCATACGGTCGCGCCCATCCTGCATACGGTCGCGCGAGAGCATGCTCTCTCGCTACCTGCTCTCATCTTCTTTTTCATCTTCCAGATTCTCTTGCCACTGCGATACATGCTCTATCCAGGCGAACTCATGTGGACAGAAGAGGGCTATCGTTTTTCCTGGCGTGTGATGCTGATGGAGAAGACAGGTGTTGCAACGTTTACCGTTGAAGACCGAACGTCGGGCAGGAAGGGAGTAGTTGACAACGCGTTGTTCCTGAACGCACTTCAAGAGCGTCAAATGTCAACACAACCGGACATGATTCTGCAGTACGCTCACTTTCTGCACGATCACTATGCATCAGCCGGCATGCACGATCCACTGGTGACAGCTGAGGTATGGGTGACATTGAACGGGGCTCCAAGTGCTCTCCTAGTTGACCCCGCCCGAGACCTCTCACGTGAGGAGCTCGGTCTTCATCGGAATGAATGGGTGCTTGCTCGATGAAGGCGGTAGCTACCATTATTGCGATGATCTGTGTACTGCAGAACGCATATGCACAGCAGAGATGGCTTGTGGATAGTACACGTACTCGCAAGGACACTATCGTTCTCCGCGAAGTTGAGGTAACAGATCACCACGATAGCCCCTTTCTCATCACGCGTGTTGCAGATGTTGAAGCTGGTGCGATCTATGCTGCCAAAAAAACAGAGCGAATAAAGCTTGAGAACGTCATCGCGAATCTCGCAACGAACAACACCCGTCAGTCGCTGGCAACGGTAGCTGGACTCAACATATGGGAGAGTGATGCGGCGGGACTCCAGCTCGGGATTGGTGGTCGTGGCCTGAACCCCAATCGCACGTCGAACTTTAGTACCCGTCAGAATGGGTACGACATTTCGGCCGATCCGCTTGGCTATCCGGAGAGCTACTACGTCCCCCCGATGATGGCGCTAGACAGGATCGACATCGTTCGTGGCGCGGGTGCTTTACGCTACGGAACCCAGTTCGGTGGTGTTGTAAACTTCGTGATGAAGGAGGGCTCGAGAGATAAGCCCCTTGCCGCTGATGCAACGGTGTCAGCGGGATCTTTTGGTTTTGCTGGCGCATTTGCTCGACTCGGTGGAACAGTGCATTCATCCAACTACGTTGCGTTGTATCAGTTCCGCAAGGCAGACGGATGGAGACCAAATAGCGACTTCCATCAGCATCTTGCCTATGCGGCTTTTACAACCAACATTTCGGCGCAGGTACGGATCAGAGCTGACTACACCTTTATGACCTATCTGGCTCACCAGCCGGGTGGACTTACAGACAGAATGTTTGAGACAGATCCATCGCAATCTGTTCGCGCCAGAAACTGGTTCAACGTCAACTGGAATCTCGCGTCTCTCACTCTTGACTGGTTTGCATCAGAGAGCACATCCGTCCGCTCAATGTTCTTCGGAAATCTGAGTTCGCGCCAGGCGCTTGGAAATCTTGACAGGATCAACACTGTAGATATGGGTGGGCCTCGCACAATGATCGATGGAACGTTTCACAACATTGGCAACGAGACCACTATTCAGCATGATGTTGAGGTAGGGGGCTTGCCGTGGTCGCTCTTAGCAGGGATTAGATTGTTCCATGGTACCACAACCCAGCAACAGGGCGATGCATCAGGTGGGAGTGGACCGGACTTTGCATTTACTAACCCTCAGCAACTCGAAGGGTCCAGCTATACCTATCCCAATGACAACGTGGCCGGTTTTGCTGAAGCTCTTGTAAGCATTACACCACAGCTACGGTTGGTGCCCGGTGTTCGATTGGAGCACATCACAACGCGAGCCGACGGATACTACGCTTTACGCGTAAAAGACTTCGCCGGTAATCTCATTGTTGACTCCTTGATCTATGAGCAACAACGTAGGTCGCGTACGATCGCATTGTTTGGTCTAGGAGCAAGTTTTCGAATTGATGATGATGCGATAGAAATCTATGCCAATGCGACGCAGAACTACAGGTCGATCACCTTCAATGATTTGCGCATCAATAATCCAAATCTCACCATCGATCCAAACATCACCGATGAACGTGGATACACACTTGACCTCGGAATCCGCGGCAGTACGTTATCGATCTTGAATTGGGATGCATCAGCATTCTATCTAAGGTACAATGACAAAATTGGCGAGATCCTCAGGAGCGATCAGGCACCATTGTATCTGCCATACCGGTATCGTACGAATATTGCGGATGCATATACAGCCGGAATTGAAGCGATGACCGAGCTCGACGTGTCTACAGCATGTGGAATCTCATCTTCATTGCCGGATATCCATTGGATTGTAAACGGTTCACTCTTACAGGGTAGATACCTCTCTTCAGAAGATCCATCTATCGATGGAAATGCCATTGAATACGTTCCCTCGTATGTGATCCGTTCCGGTATCAACGTTCGCCACGGCTCTGCGAGACTCTCATTCTTATGGTCATTCGTTGGACAACAGTTCACAGATGCCACGAACGCAGTGTACACAGCCTCGGCTGTTTCCGGAGTGGTTCCCGCGTACAACGTCGCCGATCTTACGGTAGGATACTCGCTCGACATCTTTACCATCGACGTGAGTCTCAACAACATCTTCGGCGCATCCTATTTCACACGCAGAGCCGATAGCTACCCGGGACCCGGCATTATCCCTGCCGAGCCCCGTAGCATATTTATGAGTGTGAAGGCCGGACTTTAGAGATTCTCAATAAACTTTGTAGTTCTTAGATAGAACTTTGACGTTGTCTCCGTACTATCAAATCAGTTGGTATTGTTTATGGGGAGCAGGTCAATGTATGAGGACTGTGACTCAGTCACAGAAACAGAGTCAGCCCTCTCCTTACATTTACGCTATAACCATTAACTGGTAACTAGTAACCAGTAACTAGTAACTGGTAACTAGTAACTGGTAACTAGTAACTGGTAACTAGTAACTGGTAACTAGTAACTGGTAACTAGTAACTAGTAACTGGTAACTAGTAACCCCGTAACCCCGTAACCCCGAGAAACACATGCTCAACTTCCTCAAAAACATGATGGGCGGCGGCAATGAAGACGTTGTCAATGCAATTCGCAGCGGCGCTGTTATTATAGACGTGCGTTCACCGGCTGAATTCAGTGGTGGCCACGTAGCCGGCTCAAAGAATATTCCATTGAACGAGCTTCCCGGCAAACTCAGTTCGCTTCCTTCGTCGAAGCCGATCGTGTTTTGTTGCGCCTCAGGTGCACGAAGTGGATCTGCCACGGGCATTGCAACTTCCAAGGGTTATACGGCTTTCAATGGCGGACCGTGGACGTCTGTGAACCGCGTGATGGCGGACATATCGGAGAACAAATGATGCACTATCTCATGAAGATTATTCCTGCGATCATTCTCGGCGCGATTCTCGTAACATCCACGGCGTGCGGTCAAACACGCAAGAATATCAATGTGAACGAGGCCAAGGTGATGATCGATAAAGGGGGCGTTGTAGTTGTTGACGTAAGGACGCCAGATGAATTCAATGGTGGACACCTCAAGAATGCCAAGAGCATGAATGTGAACGACGTCAAGTTCGAAGCAAACATCCAAGCGCTCGACAAGAACAAACCTGTGGTTGTGTACTGTGCAGTTGGTGGACGTAGCGCTCGCGCTGCAGATATCATGGCGCAGAAAGGTTTTAAAAACGTTTACAATGTTTCGGGCGGCTACAACGCATGGTCATCCGCCGGTCTTCCTACTACCATGAAGTAAGAATCGTCTTCATCATGCTACTCGTAGTTACGCGTACCATGTAGACGCCACGAGCAACATCTGTGAGGTCGATCTGAACAGCCAATTGTCCGGATCGACCTCTTTCTCGTTGTTGCGTAACTGTTCTACCCTGCATGGTTAGCACTTCGATCTTCACATCGTCATCACGCCTTAACAGCACATTGACTACGATACCGGATTCAGAAACGCGCACTCCGGCTCCCTGCGTGCCTGGCTCAAAGAGTCTCTTCCCGCTCTCGTCGCAGATACCCAGAACTCTATACACGCCACCCTCAAGCCTTAAGTCGCGGTTGAGGGGAGCCCCTTGCTCATCATACCAAACAAAACGAGTGATTGACACGGTAGACGAATCAGTTCTACCGAGAACGATTGTTGCAGGGAGCGTTCCAATGATCGAATCCACACTGTTCCATACGCCCCTCATTGTGACCGAGCCATTCGCCTTGCGCTCGCCCGAAAGGGGAACAACTACACTGGCATCGAATGAGAGGTCGGCCTCGAAGCTGAGAGTGGCACCCCCTTGCAGCGGTCCATTTACGCCACGCATTTCAAGGGTAAAGGGGCGCCTGTCTCCGGGATATCCAGAGTCACTACGAACGCCTATGATCGGTCCGATGCCGGTACCAAGGACGGTTACGTTATAGGTGCCGAGTCCATCATCGGTTTGAACTTCAAGGAGCGTGGATGAACGGCCGATCAGTGATGGTGCAAAGCGAAGGACAAGCCGGACGCTATCTCCCGGTGCAACAACATAGGGAGTAGCACACGTGGTTGCCAGCGACTCAACAACCCGAAAAGGCATTACCGGGTTGTTCAACAGACACATGCTAGTAATTTGCGTTGGTGTTGGCGACACGCTACGCAAGACGACAACAGCGGAATCAAATACCTCACCAATAAGGTGAGTTCCCATGTCGATTCTTGGCGTCTCAATAGCCAATGATGGTAGTACTCCCACGCCGGCGAGACCGACCCTAGCGGTGTCCCGACCAACAAAGATCTCGCAGACGGCTGCGCGTAGACCGACAGCTGATGGGTTGAATGTTATCTCACCGCGAGAAGTAGATGGTGCCGAAAACCTGCCGGGTACATTCTCAAGGGAGATGCGAAAGTCACTTGCGTTTGCTCCGATGATGCGCAGTGAATCTGCTCGTAACAAGAACTTCGTGGTGTTTCGGACGAGATCGGTGATCGTTGAGTCCTTGCGATTTGTAAGCCGCACGCGCCCCATATCAACATCGCTCGTCTGCACCCGTGGCCACACGATTGAGAACAGCGTGTCCGATTCATCAGTGATCGTTGTAGGTCCGCTAGGCCCAAGACTTCGAATAACTCCCGCACCAAGGAGTGAACTCGACACATGAATAGGTGTTGCCCCCGCAAATCTGCCGTGAGAGGGAGCATACTTTGATCCGAGTGAACTGCCAAGATTGACAAGAGTTGTTAACGAGATAGCATCGAAGATCTGTATCGGATCTGATCTGTTCTCCTGTACGAGAACCACCTGTGTTCCGAGTGGTGAAACTGATACCTCATTTGCAGGAGCATCGAGTCCCACCTGTAGAGTAACACTGCGTGATGGTACATCAACGAGAGAAAGGTTGTTCCCACTTGCCGCATATAGTTGTCGGCCATTCGGATGCCAGGCAATGCCGGTAATTGACCGATCAGTGATATTATTCACGGGGATCGGCGGCGGAACCGTACCGGTTACAATATCTATAGTGCGAATGCTGGCGTTGGGTTCTACGATCGCTAGAAGAGTTCCGTCCGGACTCCATGCAAAGTCGATGACCTCTCCAAAGGAAGATGGGTACGTTATTCCTTCTATGAGACTCGGAACAGAAACTCGTGTTACGCCCACTCCTGTCCCAACGCCTAGAGTTGCATCGTCAACCGGATCGAACTTCAAGGTAGATACGCCGCCGCCGATTGTTGACGTGTACGGCATAGCGCGAGCATCTTCGAGATCATAACAAACAAGTGTTGCATTATCATTTGCGACAACAAGGTATTGGCCACTTGGACTTAGTGCTGGTGGAATTTGAGGGTCGATGCGAACAACTCGAAACACCTGCTCAGGTCGGCGTGCGCCAACATCCCATATCCACACCCAGCCCCCTTCAGAGACTGTAACAAGTCTTGATGCAGCACGATCCAGCGATGCATTAACAATCACGTCCACGTCATTTACAAAAGCTGATGAAAGCGGATCCGGAGAAACGAAGGACGTTGTGATAGAGCCGCTCCATCCAACAGCGATCACATCATCGTAACGAGCCACACACCGACCAGGACGACTATAATGTTGAAGCGGTGTGATGCTGGACGTTGCGGGAACTGTAGAGAATGTTTCGCCGTTGGCGCACGTGGCGAGCACGAGACTGATGTTTGGGTTGTCATTCCCAAATGTCACGTCTATGATCGGTGAGTTTGTTGTAGATACTTGAAGCGGTATTGTAGACGCAGTCCCATCTGCAGGGTTGAGTGTGTAGACTGTGCCGATGGTTGTTCCGACGGCTATCTTGTGATGAAGGTGGTGAACATCTATGCACCGAATTGCATCAGGCCCATTGACTATCTGCCAGTAGACTGTTCCATCGGACGCACGAATCGAACGCGTTCTTCCGTCTGAGGTAACAACTACAATGGTGTCCGGCCCAACACAACGCATGGCTATGACTGGACTTCCGAGCGCCGTCACCACGCGTTGTTGGTTTCCTGAGGAATAGTCCCATTCAACAATGCGTCCATCATCTCCTGTAGAGTAGCACGTACTTCCTCTACCGCTGAACTGCACTGCGCGAACCGGAGACCCATGATTCATTGATCGAAGTGTTTGGACGTTGTCGTGAAGTGCACACGTTCCATCGACTGAGCCGGTGAGAATTCGTGAGGCATTAGTCGGATCACCGACTACGTCGCAAATGGTATCTGTGTGTGCTTGCCATACTGTGTCGATCCTCGAGTAGCCTCGTGATCCTCTCGCAAGGAATCCGTATGCGGTGCCAATTGCTATGGAACCGCCCCATGCCGACGAGGCATCTTCCTTCATTACATCAATGGCCGAACACTCATAGGCAAATGCAAGAAGAGAGTCTGGCAGCGGCGGAGATATGGATGTTACTCGTGCAAGACATCTGTCACTCTCAACTCGTGGCACAGGCGCCCATTTTGTCTGTGTTCCTATCACACCTCTCGCAACCGGGATCCATGAAGCCCCATAGTCGATGGTGACGTCTACATCTACAGGCAGTGTAGTGTCACCGCTTGTCCACGAGATCACCGTATCTGTGCCGGCACGGATTACTTCCTTGCCGTTGGGGTCGGCCACGTCAATATCAAACGCACCAGGTGAAACGCTGCGCGAGACGCGTATTGCAGGCACTTCCCACTCACATGATGGATCAACGAGTCGTAGTCTGGTGCCGATCAGTGAGCGTCCGTCCGACGTGTACGTAACTGTAAGGTCGATAAAGCCCCCTTCCACAAGAGTGAATGAGGAGGGGGCTACTGTAAACGCAGGATCAGGAGAGTAGGCTGAGACGATCGTTGCGGAGGATCGTTGGGCAGTGATTCGAACTGTAGCCGAAGAAGAAGCTCCAACCGGTAGTGTGGAGAATCGAACAACATCCGGAGACGCGATGAGTTTCTTCTTTTCAAACCATTGAGGCGCATAGTCAACTGTTACAGTGTCAACACCACGCACGCCTACGGTGATCAACCTTTTCTCAGCAGCGGGGCACAAAGGAGTGGCGTCCCAACTGAGTACGCACGGCTCTGACCCTTCAACAGCGGTTGCAAGGGAGGCGGCAAGAGCATCTGCGATTGAATCTGTAATGATGCCCTCAAAGACGCCCCCACCGGAGGCTTGAGCAATCTCACGCAATGACTTTACGATTCCGGTGGATGAGAGACTGCGCTCCGTCATGACCACTGCGTAAAATCGAATGTTGTTCGATGCGCATGCTGCTAACGCGCGCTGTAGATCGGCCGCGGGAAGTTCCTCCCAAAAGGCATCTGTTACCAAAACAGCTGAGCGTTGGTGGGTGCCTCGAGTGGCAATCGGTAGGAGCCCGGCGTCAGGATCGAGCAGGTGAAGCGTGAAGTCGTTTCCGCCACGGGGCACGATAGTGCTGATGACGTCCTTGAGCCGCTGTGCATTAGATGTGAAGTCCACCAAGAGTCGGGCAGCATCATCACATACTTGCAAGGCCACATCTGATGGAGGCATTGTAAGTCGGTCAACGAAGCTCTTGCTAAACCTTCGCGCAAGGGCCATCACTTCAGGTGGAATGTCGCGCGACATGGAGTTTGAGATATCGAGACTCAATGCCACCGCCGCTGGTTGCTTCCATGATGTCTGTGGACACGTTAGACGGAGATTGCTTACGGCAGCGCCTTCTTCCCAAACCTGCACGTCTGCAATGCTCGGACGGATGGGTGCACCAGCTGTGTTGGTCACAAGTAGTTGAGCCTGCATATCAGGCCATGGAACTACCTTCAGTCCGAACACGTTTACAGATTGCCCAGCTACAGAACCGGCGAGCATGACAAGTACGACCGATGCTATGAATAGACGATAGTGCACTGGCTTTACCGACCAAAAGAGAAGCCGAAAGTTACGTCACAGAGACCTGGAAGATGGTAGTTTTGAATGATGAATGAGATCCTGAGCATCATATCGAATGCTTATGCTGGGTATTCCCGGTATGTCTGGGCAGAGGTCACTCACCCCAGTTGGCATAATTACTTCTGGTGGCTCATTGGCTTGTCCCTCGTGGTATGGTCACTTGAGATCGTTATGCCATGGCGTAAGGGTCAACCACGAGTGCGCCGCGACTTCTGGCTAGACGCCTGGTATATGTTCTTCAACTTCTTTGTGTTCTCGCTCATTGGCTATGCGGCTGTCAGCGATGTAGTAGTCTACCTTGTCCGCTCAGCTGTTACGTCTGCAACGGGCATTACATCGTTCGCGTGGATCGATGTGCGGGCACTTC
>JAPLFN010000052.1 GCA_026390655.1 Candidatus Kapaibacterium sp. | reverse complement strand
TCTTCCGGTGACCGACACCTTTAAAATCGCCGCTGCGTCAATTAGCGATGCCGTATTCATCGTAACTGCAGATGGAACAGATATTGAGATGGTTTTCAGTCCGGATTCTCTAGGTGGTACCTACCGGGCAAGAGATACATCGTACCGAGTGAAGCCAGGAGTAACCTATTTCGCAGAGGTACGGGCGCGTGGTTATGTCTTAAAGGCGTCCACGAAAACGCCACCGGTGTTCACGTGGATAAAGCCACCGGCTGATACGCTCAATTATCCCGGAGTGGACAATGAAACACTTCGGTATGATTCGCTCGATGTATTCTGGAGCGCTGTTCCGGGTGTTTTTCAGTACATAATTTCTAGCGAGTGTCTGGATACCATTGGCTATGGTAAATATGTAGACGGTAATGTTGCTGATACAAACAGAAGAATACGCGAGAAAGACAGGTTCGATGACGGAACATTGATCACGAGCGAACGCACGCGGTACGGCTTTGCACTTCAACCAAGCACACCTGTTGTGTGGTCTGCCTATAAGTGGTTCGGTAAACACGAGATACGTGTATATGCGCCCGATAAGGCATTCCTTGATTGGTTCCGCTTGGTTGGATTTGGCAGACGGAGTCAATACGACTACCGCAACAGTAATGTCACGGGTGGTCTTGGCGTTTGGGGCTCAGCATCAATTGTCAAGAGCAACAACTTCCTGAAGAAGGACCAGCCGTAGAATCTCGTTGCCCTGTTCCTTTCCGCAAAGTTCGATTACCACGTCTGCGCATGAGCGCAACTGCTCCGTGGTAGCTCCCACGAGAAAGGCGCCTCGCACGTGAGACCGAAGTTGATTGTTGTGGCCCAGCGACGCCAGTATTCCAACGATACAGAGTTCCCGGTTGATGATATCAAGTTGAGGTCGACTCAATGTTTTGCCGTATCCCTCGATGATCATCCATGAACTCAATTCTGGAGTAATGGCACCGAGTCTGCTCATCATTCTATCGTAGACGCTACCATACACACGCTTACAGAGCTCTTCACCGCGCTCCCGAAACAGCTGTATGTCAAAGACATCTGCCTTGGCCCACTGATGTTCTCCAACGATTACTCTACACTCTTCGTCCGCTATTGCTAGTGCCTCTAGTGCTACAGGGAAACCCGCAAACAAATACGACTGAAGCAGTGCCTCGTGGAGAAGTGCGGCATCTGCATCGTCGCGCACAAAATGTTGGATTGTGGAGCGTAGCTGTGCAGTATTACCGGTGACAGCACAAACCGACGCCATGATCAATGCATCGGTCGTAGGCAATGCGTCGTCTATGGTAGCATGGCCACTCTCGTTTGCCAATGCCCTAAGGTGTCGAGCCAGATCGGCTACTGCCACTCCACGATGACTGATCGAGATCTTCTCCGCAGTGCTCAGCTCAGCGTAGGTTTTTGATCCACCATTTGGTGTAAACATCG
The DNA here is from genome assembly GCA_026390655.1 of Candidatus Kapaibacterium sp. Taxonomy (GTDB): domain Bacteria; phylum Bacteroidota; class Ignavibacteria; order Kapaibacteriales; family Kapaibacteriaceae; genus UBA10438. The sequence goes on along the minus strand of JAPLFN010000052.1, from coordinate 5,931 downwards.
AATCGTATCCAAAGCCACTCTCTCCGCGCTCTTGCGATGTGATCACGCCTTCACTTGCACCAACACCAAAGATCGTGCGAAGAGAATCCATGTAGCAAAGAACGCATCGAAAGCGGGCAGGGGATTGAGATTCACCCTTTGCTGAAAGCGCCGTGCGAACTGCCTCTCTATTGCTTGCGTCCGTTGCCCCATCACCGGAATATCGTGCCGACAATACACCAGGTTCGCCGTCAAGAATGTCAACTTCCAAGCCGCTATCGTCGGCGATCACAGGGAGCCCCGTTCGTTCATGTACGGTCATTGCTTTTATAAACGCATTCTCTTCAAACGTGGATCCTGTTTCGTCTATCGTGATCGGACCAACCACGTCAGTCATCGCAACACACTGAATGTCCAAGCCCTGCCCTCGTAAGAGCTGGGTTAGTTCATCTACCTTGTGGGTATTTCCGGTAGCAATGATCACAGTATTCATGGTAGGGGGCTTATGTGTTCTTGAGAAGAATGGAGTCAATTGCGGCAAAGAGTTCAGTCATTTTCTTAATCGTATAAGATCCGCATGTTCCGATGCGCATTACTTTGTCTTTGAGAGTGTCCTGGCCACCGGCGACAATGATGTTGTGTCTTTCAGCTAGCTCATGGATGATCATAGACACTTCTGGATGTTGCACAACCACAACACCACGTGACGTACCATCACCAAACTGTGTAAAACCGCGTGCCATGCACTGTTGTTGTACAAACTGCACAAGCTCGTTGTGGTGCTGCCAAATGCTATGAAGACCACGATTTGTGATGTCGGTAAGCGACACATCAAGTCCGGCCATAAGCGACACAGGTGGGGTCCACGGAGACAGTCCGCGCCTCTGAAAGTCAAGAACCGTCCGGAGATCGAGAGTGTATGAGCTTGGATCGCACGCTGACATTCTAGCGATAAACTTTTCGCTTATGGCCACACATGCAATCCCGGGTGGACACATGAGCCCCTTCTGAATTCCGGCAACCACGGCATCAAGGTGCCACTCATCGGTTTTCAGTTCTTGAATGGCAAGCGTGAGCACCGCGTCCACCATGAGCAGAGCGTGCGGCGCGTACTCTCGTACCACAGAAGCAATTCCCGCAAGATCAAGTGCAACGCCCGTTGACGTTTCACTGTGGACAAGCCACACAGTGGAAATACCATCGATGCCCTTGAGTCTGTCCTGCACTAATTCCGGTGAGATCGTTTCACCAAGAGACACACTGAGCTCGATCACATGTGCGCCGTAGAGTTTGTTGATCGTCACGAGACGGGCTCCAAAACGCCCATGTTGCAGGACTACAACTCTGTCGCCCCGTCGCACGGTTGATGCGATACATGCTTCAATTCCCGTCATTCCACTGCCTGAGAGTGTGAGTACGGGGCCAGTGGTGCAAAACACCTCCTGAAGGCCTCGCCATACGTTTCGAGAGAGCTCGCTGAAGTCTTGGCTGTGATGATAGAGGACGCGGCGTGCGCATGCCTCTTGGACCTCAGGAGGCACCGGAACCGGTCCAGGCGTAAACAGGTGCGTCATGCTCTTGAAACCTCGTACAGGAGGATTGACGCGGCAATAGCGGCGTTTAGGGATTCAGTCCCATTGCCACCAGGGATTGTAACGCGCATGGTTGATACCTCCAAGAGTTCGGTTGCAAGGCCTTGTGCTTCGGAGCCGATCAACAATGCAAATGAGGATAGCTCGCGAAGTCCGCTTGGTAGAAGTCCATCTTTTGCCACAGCCGCGATAATGGGGCGTCCACCTAGCGATGACACTACCGTAGTGAGGTCTTTCTTTCGGAGGATGTTCATTCGTGCAAGGGCGCCCGCGGCAGAACGCACTACCTTTGGGTTATACATGTCTGCGCATCCTACACCGAGGATGACGTCGGTGCAGCCGAACCATGCTGCGGAGCGGATGATCGATCCCACATTGCCGGGATCCGAAACGGCGTCAAGAAGTACAATGCGTGTTCCAAGTGGACGTTCCTCGAAAAATCTGGCGAGGACGATGATGTCCTGTGGTGCAGCAGCATCTGCCATAAGCCCCATATCCTTGGAACCACTAGCAAAGACATCGGCTCCCTGAGCGAGGAATGCACGTGCTATCGCAAGAGATTCCAATGTGGCATCGTCACGAATGATCACCGCAATTGGACGTATTCCAGCGGCTTGTAGGTCTCCGCATGCATGTGGACCTTCAATGATAAATTGACGAACATCTTCACGATGCCCGGCACGATGGAGCTCTCGAATGGCATTTCGTAGATTGACAGGACAGCGCGGATACATTTCACTCATACTGCAAACCTATGAAGAGCATTAAAGAACTCCTGCGTGAGAAAAAAGATGGGGCTGTTTGGACCACGGACGAAATGTCGGGCTTTGTTGAAGGAATGGTCACCAACAAGGTAACTCCACCCCAGATAGCAGCGTTCCTTATGGCGGCATGCATTCGTGGACTTTCCTCCGACGAGACGGCAGCATTGACGATGGCCATGACAAAATCCGGAGCTCATTTCTCGAAGGATGGCTCTTCCCGCCCTCGCATTGACAAGCATTCCACCGGAGGAGTTGGCGATAAGGTCTCACTCTTGTTAGCCCCTCTGGCTGTTGCTTGTGGTTTGAGTGTGCCAATGATCAGCGGTCGCGGCCTTGGTCACACGGGTGGTACGTTGGACAAGCTCGAGAGCACTATCGGATTTCGGACAGATCTCTCGTTTGCTCAGATGCAAGATCTCCTGAAGGATCATCACGTCTTTATGGCAGGGCAATCAGAAGAGTTAGTGCCTGCAGACAGAATTACCTATGCGCTGCGAGACGTAACCGGGACGGTAGAGAATGTTGGGCTGATCACGGCCTCTATCCTGAGTAAGAAGATGGCCGAAGGCCTAGATGGGTTAGTGATGGATATGAAGGTGGGAAGGGGCGCCTTCATGCGTTCATTCGATGATGCACGGCGCCTGGCGGAGTCCATGCTGGAAGTCTGCAAGAACGTTGGTCTCCCCGTGACATTTGTGTTCAGCCGCATGGATAAGCCGCTTGGAAAAACGATCGGCAATTGGCTGGAAGTGGCAGAAGCGGAGATTGCACTAGCAACGACAGCACAGAAAGATTTAGCCGAGCTCACGATTGAGTTGGTTGCGCGAATGTTAACACTAGCAAAGACGTGCTCAACAATGACCGATGCAAAAAGTGCTGTGGTTGAAGCGTGGAGGTCAGGAGCTGCCCACGTAGTCTTTCATGAGATGGTTGCACGGCAGGGTGGAAGGTGGAACGAAAGTGTTGAACATTATGCGGACTTTGTTCCTTCAGAAATCGTAGCAATGAGCAAGGGATACATCACTGCCGTTGATGCACATGCACTCGCGATAGCAACGATGGAGGCTGGTGCGGGGAGATTGGACGAGAGGGATGTGATCGATCCGATAGCAGGCATTGTCCTGCTGCACCCTCCAGGCACAGAGATCGCCATTGGTGAGCCCGTCGCACTAGCCTATGCATCGGATGACTCACGGCGTGAAGCGTTAGCAAGCCGAGTTTCAAATGTGATACAAATAGGAACGGCTCCCGTTGAGCAGGAGCCGTCAATGATCATTGATGTCTGGGAGTAGGGGGCTTACAGCGCTTTCTTTAGCGCGTCAACAAATGTCTCTTTAGACTGCATACCGGTAATACGCTGCACAACATTTCCTTGTCTGTCTATAATGAACGTGGTTGGAATCGACTGTACACCGCCATAGCCATCCGCGATCATCAGGTTGTCAATGACGTTCAAATAGGGAATGCCCATTTTTTCACAAAACGTTTTGACCATTTGAAACTTGTCCTCTTTCTGGTCAAGGCTAACGCCCACAACAACCACCCCCTGAGCAGCCATTTCGCCAGAAAGCGCTACGATATCAGGTAGTTCACGCTTACACGGTCCACACCAGGTTGCCCATAGATTGAGCAGAACAACCTTGCCCTTGGTGAATTCTGAAAAGGCGACCGTCTTCCCGCCGTCTTTCCACGTGAAGTCAACAGCCTTGGTGCCTACCCTAGGCATAACTTTCTCTACGAGAAAGACCCTGGATGGATATGTAGTGAGTTGGGGAGTTCCGCTGGTTGCGTTCATACTGCCAAGAACGACCATTACCAGAAATGCGAAGATCAGGGAGGTTTTCATTTAGAGTGTCTCGAGACGGAATAATGCAGAGAAATCTTGTGTGCGAAGGTCAGAGACGGCTGAACACATTATCGTATTGCTTTTCCATACAAACAACGTGCCGATTCCGTCACGTTCCTCCCAATGCCAGTGACTCTTACGAACATCTTCTCCCACATTGTCTGCCAACGAAACGCGGCCATTTGTAATGGACGGTTGGTCGACTTCAAAAAGATAGACTGTGTGGGCACCAACTCCGTACACAAGGTGGGCATAGTGTTTGTCTCCATGATGAGAAACTACACCACCCTTGAGTTCGGCTGCCATCTGAGGGAAGAACACGTCAAAAGTAACACCGGCTTCTTTGAAAAAGCGCTTCAATTCTGACGTATCGGATGTAGCCAATGAAAGCTTTAGATCGCCCTTCACAACTGCCTGGAAGTTCACGTAGGAGGCAGACGTGATTTCGAACATTGACGACTGACCACTCCGGTTAACCATCATGACCACGCCGGTGATGATTACGGCTAAAAGGAGGGCCGCAGGAACCGCATACAACGGCCGAGTCAACAAGGCCATTATTCGCTGAACAAACGTGAGCCCCTGTTCACTTCTGGAGTCGTAACCTCTTCGCCCAATTGCAAACGAATTGCACGTTCAACATCTACGGGAACCCGCATTTGAAGGTGGGGGCGTCTTGTTCTCAGCTGCGTCCGCACGGACTGAAGAAGTTCAGCTTCACGCTTCATGACCGGATCATTCTGGAGCATCGATTCCACGATGACCACTTCTGCGGCGGTTAGTGCCTCGCCATCTAGATAGGCTGATAGCAACTCTGCTTGCGGATTAGTGTTATTCATTGCAGCCCCCTAGAATCGAGATAGCCGCGATCGGTTGCATACGAGGCAAGCTGTCCTGCCAAGATTTTCCTAGCGCGGTGAAGCCTCGACCGAACGGTTCCAATTGGGCAATCAATGTAGTCTGCGATCTCAGCATAGGTAAAGTCCTCGATGTCACAAAGAACGAGGACGGTTCGGAACTCATTTGGGAGGCTGTTGATCGCCGTAGATACCTCGTCGTCGAGGGTCTGGTCGAACAACTGAATCTCCAGGTCGGATGTGGCCACTGAGCTGTCTCGAATCGTCTCGTAGAACTCTTCTATATCCCCATATTTAACAGTGTCAGGAGCATTTGCGGTCTGCCTGAACTTGTTGATATAGGAGTTCTTCAGTATTCGGAACAGCCAGGCTTTACAGTTAGTTCCCCGCTCAAACTTATCGAAGAACCGAAACGCTTTTAGGAACGTCTCCTGCACCAAATCAGCCGCATCATCCGAGTCTCGTGTTAGCCGCACGGCAAACGAATACAAGGACGACATATGCGGAATGGCTTCGGTTTCGAAGGCCTTTCTAAGTGTAACGGTGTCTGTCATATTTGAGAGATAGGTCTCAGTAGACTACCAATTCCGGAGCATTTCAGTGAGAAGACGAACGCCAACTCCCGAGGCACCCTTTGTAGTATAATGAAACGCCTTTGGCTGAATACCGGGGCCTGCAATGTCGAGGTGAACCCACGGGTACGAGACGAAGTGTTTTAGGAATAGAGCAGCCGTGATAGCGCCGGCGTAACGACCCCCGGAATTCTTCATGTCTGCATAGTCACTGGAGATCAGTTCCTCGTACTCCTCATAGAGGGGTAGCTCACAAACGTATTCACAGGTGCTGTCTGCCGCCGCGCGTAAACGATTCTTTGTCTTTTCATCAGTGCCCAT
>JAPLFN010000025.1:6839-18490 GCA_026390655.1 Candidatus Kapaibacterium sp. | reverse complement strand
GAATTACGGTAATAGAGTTCCGTTAGTGTGCTAGTGTGCTAGTGTGCTAGTGTGCTAGTGTGCTAGTGTGCTAGTGTGCTAGTGTGCTAGTGTGCTAGTGTGCTAGTGTGCTAGTGTGCTAATGTGCTAATGTGCAGTAGCGCATCTGATCGTGGCAACGGTGTCATATGCCAAGTGTGGACGTCGAGAATCTAAAATGCTATTTTAAAAACGCAAAGTCGGTATTTGACGTTGGCTTAAGCTAAGCTTCAATGATATAAGGAGATACGGCAATCAGGTCGGCGATCCTATTTTAGCTTTTCTAAAATCACAATTTAGATGATCGTGCTGAATGACGAGTGTGACGTCACTTCGACTCCGCTCAGTTTGACGGCACTTCGAGTCCGCTCAGAGTGACCGCACTTCCGTAACTTTGCCCCATGTTCAAACGAGTTCTGATCGCCAATCGCGGCGAAATTGCCCTGCGTGTGATGCGCACGTGTAAACGCATGGGGATATCCACTGTGGCGATCTATTCGGACGCCGACGTCCGCGCGCCGCATGTGTCTGAGGCCGACGTTGCAATTGGGATAGGAGGCTATACACCGCGAGAGTCGTACCTGGTTGTAGAAAAAGTCTTAGCAGCGGCCAGGGAGTCGGGGGCCGACGCTGTACATCCGGGCTATGGCTTCCTCTCGGAAAACGCGGAGTTCGCACGCGCTGTGGCCGAAGCGGGGATGACGTTTATCGGACCGACGCCGGAAGCGATTGCGATGCTAGGAGATAAAACGGCAGCGCGTGACCTTGCTCTTGCGTCAAACGTTCCGATCTCTCCTGGTAGTGATGGCGCTGTTGCCACGTTTGATGAAGCACGGTCGGTAGTGGAGCGAATCGGATATCCGGTGATCATTAAGGCCGCTGCGGGCGGTGGCGGCAAGGGTATGCGCATCGTAGAGGAAGCTTCCGAGATTGAATCGTCATTCCGTGCAGCACAGAATGAAGCACTAACATCGTTCAACGACGAACGTGTGTTCATCGAGCGGTATATCGTAGAGCCCCGTCACATAGAGATTCAAATCCTCGCGGATCATCATGGGACGGTGTTGTATTTCCCGGAGCGGGAATGTTCGGTGCAGCGTCGACATCAAAAGGTTGTCGAGGAGTCGCCGTCAACGGCTGTAACACCGGCCATCCGCAAGGCAATGGGAGAAGCAGCTGCACGACTCGTCCAAGCTGCTTCGTACACAAATGCCGGTACGTTGGAGTTTCTGCTCGATGCTCGTGGCGAGTTCTACTTTATGGAAGTGAATACGCGACTCCAGGTGGAGCATCCCGTAACGGAAATGGTAACGGGTATCGACTTCGTTGAACAACAACTGCGCATTGCATCGGGCGAAAAACTCACATACAACCAGACCGATGTTGTAAAACCTAAGGGCGCTGCTATAGAGTGCAGAGTCTGCGCGGAAGATGTCTTCAATGACTTCTTGCCCGACACCGGCGTGGTGTCGTTTATGCAGCTTCCTGAGGGCGAGGGCGTCCGCAATGACACTGCACTGTACGAAGGTTATGAGGTAAGCGTTCACTACGATCCGATGGTGGCAAAACTTATCGTCCACGCAAAGGATCGTGAGACGTGCATTGAACGTACACTTGAAGCGCTCGACAACTATCAGATTGTTGGATTTAAGACAACGATTCCGTTTTGCAGACTCGTTATTGATTCAGCCCCTTTCAGAACAGGCAACTACAGCACATTCTTTGTCAAAGAGCATTGGCCAATATCTCAACCCGAATCATTCCTTTCGTCCCTTGCTGCGATAGCCGCAGCAGGGTTCACTGCCGAAGAACAACGTAGACACCCACTACCATCCCATGACTGATACAACACCCATAAGCGAGATCGCGGTCACAACAGAAACCGCGCGTGAACTAGGACTAACGGATGCAGAGTATGATGCCATATGCCTCAAGCTCGGTCGCACGCCTTCCTATACGGAACTGGGCATTTACTCGGTGATGTGGAGCGAGCATTGCTCCTACAAGAATTCCATCCTGCAACTCAAAACGCTTCCGCGTAGTGGTGGACGTATGCTCGTTGCCGCCGGTGAAGAAAATGCCGGTGTGATCGATGTTGGTGAAGGCTACGGCGTGGCATTCAAGATCGAATCCCATAACCATCCAAGTGCAGTTGAGCCATTTCAAGGGGCTGCAACGGGAGTAGGGGGAATCCTGCGTGACATCTTTACGATGGGTGCACGTCCAATCGCAGCACTAAACTCACTACGATTTGGCGAGCCGGATACAGAGCGTACAAAGTATCTCGTTAAGGGGGTTGTCCACGGTATCGGTCATTACGGCAATTGTTTTGGCGTTCCTACCGTAGCAGGTGAGATCTATTTTGATCGATGCTATACAGACAACCCACTCGTGAACGCGATGGCTGTTGGTGTACTGCGTGCAGACCGCATGGCATCGGCAACAGCCGAGGGTGTTGGCAACCCGGTCTTCATCATGGGGTCGAGTACCGGACGTGACGGCATCCACGGCGCATCGCTATTGGCTTCGCGTGAGTTTGATTCGATGACGGAGAACATGCGTCCAACCGTGCAGGTAGGCGATCCGTTCTCTGAGAAACTTCTTCTCGAAGCATCGCTCGAACTTATTGACGCAGGTGTTGTTGTTGGCATGCAGGACATGGGTGCTGCCGGCATCTGTTGCTCAACAGCAGAGATGAGTGGTAAGGGGCAGTCCGGTATGCGTATTGATCTCGACATGGTGCCCCTTCGTGAAGAGGGAATGAGTGCCTACGAGATCATGCTCTCAGAATCGCAAGAGCGTATGCTGGTTGTTGTGGAGAAGGGCAAGGAAGCGCGTGCAGCGGAGGTGTGTGCAAAGTGGGATGTGCCCTTTGTGCAGATTGGCGTTGTAACGGACGACGGACACGTGAACGTTTCGCGGTTCGGAAAACTTGTTGCGAATATTCCTGCACAGTCGCTCATCCTTGGTGGTGATGCACCGGTGTATGTGCGCGAAACGAAGAAGCCGGAATACCTTGAGCTTACGAATCGACCTGTAGACCAAGGCCCCACTCTTCATGAAAAAGAATGTGCTGATATTCTTCACAAGCTTCTTGCCTCACCAACCATTGCGAGCAAGCGATGGGTGTATGAGCAATATGACTCGCAGGTGGGGGACAACACGGTGATGCGCTCTGGTGGTGATGCCGCAGTGTTGCGCATCAAGGAATTGCCTGGTAAGGCCGTAGCGGTAACCACCGATTGTAATAGTCGCTTCGTCTATCTCAATCCATATCGTGGTGCTATGTCGGCCGTGGCCGAAGCAGCACGCAACTGCGTCTGTGTTGGTGCCGAGCCCGTGGCAATAACAAACTGTTTGAACTTCGGCAATCCTTACGATCCTGAAGTCTACTACCAATTCACTGAGGCAATTCGTGGCATGGGCGATATGTGTCGCGCACTCAACACCCCCGTTACAGGCGGTAACGTGAGCTTTCACAACGAGTCGCAGCAGCATGCCGTCTTCCCAACGCCAACCATCGGCATGTTGGGTCTTATTGACGACGTTACAAAGGTGATCGGCAATTCCTTCCTCACCGAGAACGAGCATGTTGTGCTTATCGGTTGGCAGCGAAGCGAGCTTGGTGGTTCAGAATATCTCAAGACAGTGAAAGGTCGGGTTACCGGAGACGCCCCTTTCATCGATGTCGACGAAGAGGTTAGACTTCAACGCACGGCGCTTAGCGCAATTCGATCGGGTCACGTCACCGCAGCACATGATTGCGCAGAGGGTGGACTTCTTGTTGCGCTTGCCGAGATGACCTTTGGTAAGGGGCTTGGTGCAACCGTAGAAATCCCGTTTGACCATCATGCGGGACACGTCTTTGGTGAGGCGCAGAGTAGGATCATTCTCAGCGTGCCAAGCACAGCACTTTCCGCCGTGCGAGAATTATGTGCTACCAACGATGTCCCGCTTACAGTTCTTGGTACCACAGGAGGATCTCGTCTCGTTGTTACGGGGCTCCTCGATCAACCCGTCTCTGAACTTCGCAATATCTACGAAAACGCACTGCCAACGATAATGGCATCTTGATCAGCTAATAACGGAACAATCATGAACGTCAACCGCATAGCCCCACTCTTTACCCGCCCACTCGGTACGGACTTTCTGCCAACGCTTATGCGCATCTTTTTAGGTGTGCTGCTCATTTCTCACGGTAGCGACAAAGTGTTCAATGGCATGGACAAAATGATCGCGGAGCTCACGGCGCTCGGATGGCCGATGCCTACTCTTCAGGCGTTTCTCGCTGCATATATCGAGTTCGCCGGTGGTGTGTTGCTCATCGTTGGCTTGCTCACACGTCCTGCGGCGGTTGCCGTGTCTGTCCTGTTTTCGATCATCTATTTTGTCTTTTCGGCAGCAGATCCATTCGCCCGAAAAGAGAAGGCGCTCATTTTTCTTGTGCTGGCTGTCTATGTGTTTCTGACTGGACCAGGCAAGGCAAGTGTGGATGCATTGCTGTTTAAGAAAACCGCAACGCCCGCGAAGGACTGATCCTGGATGCCAATACCATCGGCACTATGGCAACGATCACGCATAGACCAATGCTGATTGCTGGTACGATGATGAAGGGGGCTACAGAGAAACTCACGGGGAGCTCGGAGACGTAGTAGATGGCACCGTCAAGGCGGATAACATGCCACGTGGATTGAATCCACAGAAACGCAAGAGCCATGCCGGCTCCAATGGATGAACCAAGAGCGCCGATCGTAACAGAGCGAATGAGGAAGATCAGCATAATGCGCCATGGCGTCATTCCGATGGCCATGAGTATTGCAATTGACCGTGTCTTCTCAACTACGGCAATGAGCAAGGTAGATATCACGGTAAAGACTGCAACGATACTGATGAGACCCAACACGATCGGTATTGGCTTCTTTTGCAGGTCGATCCACGCTGCAATGGCCTGGAATGTGTCGAGGTAGGTCTGGACAAATGCACGCGGACCTAGCACGTCGCGGACGCGTGATGCAATGCCCCTTACCTGTGTGATGTCTGTACATGTTACGAGTATGCTCGACGCTACATCGTCATCAAGGCGTAGCTTCTGACGCACGGTCTCAATCGGCAACACTACAACGGAGTTGTCATACGTGGCCATGCCGGAGCGGAGAATTCCACCCACACGAGTTGTAAAGAGAATTGGCTGCGATGCATTCGCATTGGCTGCATAGACAACAAGGGTGTCGTCTATATCCACCTTTAAGGTCTTGGCAAGTGACTCACCGATAACCGCACCAGATGTAGTGACGCCTGACCCTTGAATAACCATGGGACTAATGAACTGCGAAGCCCGCATCGATGTAACGCCGGAAAGCACTATGCCATCAACTCCAGCACGAGTGCGTGCAAGTGCTTCTCTGTTGAGCACCATGTCTACGTTACGAACGCCTTCGATTCTACGAAGTACGGACATTGCACCCGTGGCTCTCCCCACAATATCACCCACGATGGGCTTTGCCTCAATATGCGACGTGAATCGCATGGCCGTTTCTTCTATCTTCTCTTCGTATCCGTGTAACACGCTGATGGCAATGATCAATGCAACACTTCCAAGTGCAACGCTGAGGATTGATACAATGGTTGTGAATCGTGCAAAACCATCGGCTCGCAATGAACGAGCAAAACGCTTCGCCAATAACAGGATCAATGAAAATTGTCTGATGAGCATCCTTTGTAACTCGTAACTCGTAACTAGTAACTAGTAACTGGTAACTCGTAACTAGTAACTATAAAACCCACCATCTGTCTTCTTTCCATGCAATCCAGCATCAACATATTGTTGTTGCAAGAGAGATGGGGTAAAGCGTGGCTCATGGAAGAACTGTTCCCATTGTGACTTGGTGACGTCGAGATTGACGTCTACGCCAATGAGGTCCATGAGTTCAAAGGGGCCCATCTTAAAGCCGAGTCCCTTCATCAATGTATCGATTTGGGGTATAGTGGCAGCCCCTTCCATAACAATGCGTTGTGCTTCGTTATAGTAGTTGCGGGCCACGCGGTTAACAATGAAGCCCGGAGCGTCGGTTGCAACCACAGGGGTCTTGCCGAGCCCCTTTGCAAAGGCTACGCATGTTGTGATGACTGCGTCGGAAGTACGTGGACCCTTGATCACTTCAACGAGCTTCATGATGTGAGCAGGGTTAAAGAAATGGAGTCCGGCAAATCGCAACGGATCGTTGAGACAGCGAGCTAACGACGCAATGCTGATTGAAGAGGTGTTGCTGGTGAGGATAGCATCCGGACTACACACTCGCTCCAACTGAGTGAAGAGGGCGTGCTTGATGGTGAGCTGCTCTGCAACTGCTTCGATGACAATATCTGCCTTGGCCATTGCATCGAGTGACGTACTTGTAACGATGTGCTTCTCTGCCATTGCACAAGCGTCTGCAGAGAGTTTGCCCTTCTCTACGGCTTTATGGAGTTGCTCAACAACGTTCTTGCGTGCTGCTTCAAGAGCTGCATCGGCAATGTCAAAGAAGACCACGCTGTGTCCGGCCGTTAACGAGGCAATGGCAATGCCCCTTCCCATCGTTCCTGAACCGCAAATGCCGATGGTCATGAGATCACTCCTAGTTCTTTACCAACAGCACCAAAGGCCGCAATTGCTTTGTCGAGATGTGCACGGGTGTGGGCCGCCGACACCTGAACGCGGATCCTTGCCTTGCCCTTGGGAACTACAGGGAAGAAGAAGCCTGTAACGTAGATGCCATGATCGAGAAGCTTCTCTGCCATTTGTTGTGCAAGGGGCGCCTCGTACAACATCACTGGTGTGATTGGATGCGTGCCCGGTACGATATCAAATCCGAGCTTGGACATACCTTCGCGGAAGTACTTCGTGTTTGCTTCCAAGGTGTCGCGAAGTTCTGTGGTAGAGCTCAAAAGATCCATCACGGCAATACCCGCACCTACGATGGATGGGGGAAGGGAGTTCGAAAAGAGATATGGTCGAGAGCGTTGACGGAGCATGTCGATGATCGCTTGACGTCCGGTAGTGAAGCCCCCAATGCCCCCTCCCAATGCCTTGCCGAGAGTGCCGGTGATGATGTCAACGCGACCCGTTACTCCGCAATGTTCAACAACGCCTCGGCCGTGCGCGCCCATGAAGCCCATGGAGTGACATTCATCAACCATCACAAGGGCCTGATACTTGTCTGCAAGGTCACACACCACGTCAAGGGGCGCAATGGTCCCATCCATGGAAAACACGGCGTCCGTTGCGATGAGAATTGTCCGTGCACCATCGGCACGTGCTTGCACGAGTTGTTCTTCGAGTTGCGTCATGTTACACGATTCATAGCGATAGCGTTTTGCCTTGCAGAGGCGCACACCATCGATGATCGAAGCATGATTTAACGAGTCGGAGACAATCGCATCTTCCTCGCCAAGAAGCGGTTCAAAGACGCCGCCGTTAGCATCAAAGCATGCGGCGTAAAGAATGGTGTCGTCCGTACCGCAGAACGCCGCAACTTTTTGTTCGAGCTCCTTATGGATGTCCTGCGTGCCACAAATGAAACGCACGCTCGACATTCCAAATCCGTGAGAGTCGAGGTAGCGTTTTGCAGCCGAGATCACATCCGGGTGTGAAGAGAGACCCAGATAGTTATTGGCGCAGAAATTCAAGACCGGCTCTGTGCGTCCGTCAACCGTGATCTCCGGGCCCTGGTGGGAGGTGATGATGCGTTCGCGCTTGTAGAGGCCTGCTTCGTTGATCGAACCGAGTTCTGCTTCTATTCTCGAGATAAAGGCCGAGTCCATTGTTTCTCCAATTATCGAAGGTTTACACAAATATCGGTAGTAATTTGCCATGCTTTGCCATGTGCTCGCGGAAACAATGTCCGGATTGACATGTCATGCAGTAAGAACGAACTCTAACGGCCCCGCAATTGTTGTTGATCCCATGAAAAGTACCCTCCTTGTCTTTATCGGACTTTTTTCTTGTCTAACCCTTATGGAGGGGGCAGACAGTACGGAGTATGACCGTGTCCACGCCCGCCTGCAGCGCGTGATGGAGCCCCGTAAGGCAGACGGAACGCCGACGATAAACAAGCAGCTCCGACGCTGGGAGTGGTTTTGGAAGGGCAGGCTGATGGAGGATGGGTCGTTCCCATCTTCTCAGCACTACGTGCAGGAGCTACACCGAGTTCAGACAGCCAAGAGGACGGAAGACGCTCAGGCGCCAAAAACCTGGAAAGAGCTAGGGCCAACTGCTCCGGATCTTCCCGGATTGTCGTCAACATGGAATGGTATTGGCCGCGTAAATGTTGTTGAGTTTTCCAACCAAGACGCTAGCCTGATGTATATCGGCTCTGCTGCAGGCGGGAGGGCAGCTACATCGCGGCCGGCGATGCTGATGGTGCGTTCGAAAACGACATATCTCGGTCGCAGTCGTTCTCCTATGGTATCGTCAAGACCACAGACGGTGGAACAACATGGACGGTAACAAACCTCCAATTCGATCCTTCCCAGCAAACACTCGTATGCCGCTTATGGATAGACCCACGTGATGCAAACATTGTAGTTGCGGCAACATATACGGGAATAATGCGCACAACAGATGGTGGTACTACGTGGAAGCGGTCAGTCAATGGGCCGTATCGTGATCTGATCGGCAATCCAACCAGCCTCGATGTTCTGTACGCGTCAACCTATGTTGAACAAGGTGGAGCAAAGATCTCTCGCTCTACGGATGCGGGCATCACATGGACTGACGTAAGGACATTTCCATCGGCCGAGCGCATTCGTCTGGCAGTTACAAAAGCAAATGCGAATGTTGTTGGTGCGGTTGCATCGGAAGCTGGTACTCATGGTCTTGAGGGAATCTACAAGTCTACCGACGCAGGTGTGACCTTTGCAGAACTTCCAACGTCCTTGAATCTCTTGAACTGGAGAAACGACGGCGTTCGTCAGGGTCAGAATGGGAATAATGGTCAAGGATTCTATGATCTCTCGATGGCATTCTCGCCGACCAGCGCTAGCCAATTCTATGTGGGTGGTGTAAACCTGTGGCGCACAACGAATGACGGACGAGACTGGGTACTCTCCGCTGAGTGGACAGGAAATGGCGCACCATGGGTGCATGCAGACCAGCATTATTTAAAGTTTCACCCAACGCAGAACGTGCTCATCGCAACGCATGATGGTGGCGTTGCGAGATCTACCGACAAGGGCGTCTCATGGCGAGACATCAGCAATGGCCTACGTGTTCAACAGTACTATGGTCTGGCCACATCCAACATCAATCCAAGCCTTACCATCATGGGGGCGCAGGACAACGGAACGGCACTTACAACGAATAGCGGCTCAACATTTAAACACACGCTAGATGGTGACGGAATGTTGGGTGCAATTGACTATATAAATCCGTCCACGATGTATGCAAGTCAATACGCCGGACAGTTCTATAGGACTCAAAATCAAGGAGTAAACTGGGCCTTTTCATCGAATGCACAACAACGTGGTGAGAACATGGCCGCCTGGGCCGCACCCATCGCTGCCGATCCTCAAAATCAAGACGTCGCCTACATTGGATATGGTCAGATCTACAGGACCACAAGTGGAGGTGTCTTTTGGGAGCGGATCTCTCAGATCCCTACATCAGAGCCGAGCAGAGTGATATCCGTGGCCCCTTCCAATTCGAGTTACATCTACATTGCCTATAGCACCGCACTTTGGTACACAACAAATGGTGGAACGGATTGGACACAGCAGAGTGGTATCTCGTCCGTGATCATGGGAATCGAAGTTGACCCGGCAGATCCAAAGAAGATCTATGTGGCGCTTGGTGGCTATTCCGCAGGATCAAAGGTCGTCCAAGTTTCAAACGGTATTGTCTCGAACATCTCCGGCACTGGCCTTCCAAACGTTCCTTGCACGTCTCTATCCTATCAGAACGGACCAACGAAGCGCCTGTATGCAGGAACCGATCTTGGAGTGTTCTTCACAGATATCGGATCAAACTTCTGGCAACCATACGGTACGGGGATGCCTGCTGCTCCCGTTACTGCCATGCGCCTCGTGACAACGTCCAATATCCTCCGTGTGTCAACGTTTGGAAGGGGCATCTGGGAAATTGACGTGCG
The DNA here is from genome assembly GCA_026390655.1 of Candidatus Kapaibacterium sp. GTDB lineage: Bacteria > Bacteroidota > Ignavibacteria > Kapaibacteriales > Kapaibacteriaceae > UBA10438. The sequence continues at coordinate 8,348 of JAPLFN010000025.1, read as the reverse complement.
TCAGTGCACGGCAACAAAGCCAACAATCACGGCCATCACCTCAACGACAAAGTGTGCCGGAGATTCTGTCGTTCTCGAGGCCTCTTCTGGTTTTGCGGCATACCGATGGACAAACGGTGATACAACACGTCGTATTGCTCTCAAGACGGTTTCACAAACAGGCCCATACACGGTTAGTGTAGAGGACAACAGCGGATGCCGCAATACATCGTCCGCAACCACGGTCACAATTTTGCAACCTCCGTCTAAACCAAACATTTCCCAGCGAGGGAAGGATACTCTCAGATCATCCACCGTTGGCGGAATCACGGTATTTCAATGGTACAGAGGGGGCGTCGCAATTCCGGGAGCAACGTCACGAGATCTCTTCACGCAAGTGAGCGGACAGTATAGCGTGCGCGCAGAAAATGCGGCAAAGTGTACGACGATGTCGAATGAATTTGCTTTTGTCTTCGACCCAAACACTGTAGAAGACGTTGCAGCTGGCAGGGCCATCGGAATCTATCCAAACCCCGCGGACGATCATGCGACGATCACAATGCCGAGCGTTTCTGGTCGGACGATCGACGTTGTCGATCTTACCGGTAGAACAGTGTTCTCCACGAGTATCGCTGACGGCATCGGCGAGTATCAACTGAACCTCACATCATATGCACGCGGTGCATATATCGTGCGCGTGCGTTCAGCATCTAGCGTATGGATGGCCCGGCTAGTCAGGTAGGGTTTTTGTGTTGCCTATGCAATGAGTCGAGTAAGGAGGCCAACAACGGTCTCCTTTCTTGCAGTCGCAATCCGCTCTACCAATGTGCCATCCTTAAACGTTGCAAAGAACGGCAGGGTGTCGGCTCCCGCTAGCTCGCGTGCCTCCGCATTCGTTTCTGCATTCACCTCAAGAAACGTGATGCCCTCATATTGCGCATCATTGCTCAGAGTTACGTAGACCGGCGCAAAGAGCTTACAGGTGCCACACCAGTCGGCGTAGAACTTTACAATGACCTTGTCGTTGCTGTTTCGCACCGACAGGCGTGACCGTATTACCAGTTACGAAAGAGATTGTGATAGTCGGAGTGATCTTCGTTTTGTGCTTTTATGCGGTTGAGAGATGAGACCAGCGTGAGTGCATCTGCAACACTCTCTGATATGTCTTTGGCAGTTGACGATGAGCCCCATTCAAGGATAACTGGTTCTCCAATGCGTGCCCAGCAGGTTGGAAGTTTGTGTCGGAGCATTTCGTAGCGTATGGAAAGGGGCAGGATGCGCACGCGACCCAATTTTCGCACGAGAATGCCTATGCCCGGTTCAGCAACGATAGGGAGATCTTGATGAATGAGTGTTCCTTGTGGGAACATCCAGAGGAATCTGTTGGTGCCTTGTAAGCGGGAGACCGCATAGTCCAAGGAGCGTATTGCACTGCGTGCGTCTTCGCGTACGATACTGAACATTCCAATGCGAGCAAAGAATCTGTACTTCTTCAACTGCTTGTACTCCATCATGCCATCGGCATCGAGG
>JAPLFN010000025.1:0-6822 GCA_026390655.1 Candidatus Kapaibacterium sp. | reverse complement strand
TTGTATATGCGCAGCGGCATCACAACAGCGACCACTGCATCCCACCATGAGCCATGTGTGCAAACAATGATAGTTGGGCAGGGGGCTAATGAGCCCCTTTCAGAGACCGATAGAATATGCTCTTCTCCGGCTACCAGACAGCGTTCAAAGTTGCGTTTGAGAGACGTATCAAAGTAACGACCCCAGAAAGCTTTGCTGAGTCGGTTTGGATTAGCAGGGATGAACACGTCAGACATCGTTAGTTTTGTGCTTTCCGGAAAGCTACCATAGTGGAACGCAAGAAAAATAGGGTGATCGTTGGTATGTCTGGCGGCGTTGATAGCAGCGTAGCCACAGGTCTGCTTGTTGAGCAGGGCTACGACGTGATCGGCATCACCATCAAGACGTACAAATATGAGGATGTGGGCGGTAACGTGGGGAATGATTCTACGTGTTGCTCGCTGGACGGTATCAATGATGCCCGACGTATTGCGTTGAATCTTGGCGTGCCGCACTATACCGTAGATTTTACCGAGACGTTTAAAGAACAGATCATCGACTACTTTGTTGAAGACTATCTCGCAGGCAATACTCCCAATCCATGCGTTCGGTGTAATCGTCAGATTAAATGGGGCGAGATGCTGCGCAAGGCGGATGCACTTGGTGCGGAGTTCATTGCTACCGGACATTACGCAAAGATCATGTACGACGAGGGGTCCAACAGACGTTGGATACGTCGCAGTCCCGATCCAAACAAGGATCAGTCATACATGTTGTGGAGCGTCCGTCAAGAGCATCTTGCACGCACCATTTTCCCATTAGCTGGTTTTACAAAGCCGGAGTCGCGCAGCGAAGGCGAGCGTTTACAGCTTGCAATAAAGCCAAAGTCGGAGTCGTACGAGATCTGCTTCATCCCTGACAACGACTATCGTCGGTTTCTTCGTGATGCCGTGCCCAACCTTGATGAACGCATCGGCAAGGGCAACGTCATGATGGACGGAGAAGTGATCGGTCAGCACGAAGGCTATCCCTTCTACACAGTTGGCCAGCGCAAGGGTCTTGGTGTGAGCAACCCGGAGCCCCTTTTTGTTCTCAACGTTTTACCTTCTGAGAACATCGTAGAGCTTGGCACTGCCGATAAACTCGATGCTACGGGGCTAACCGCTGATAACGTAAACCTTCAGAAGTATGCAGACCTCAACGACCCGCGCGTATTCACCGTCAAGATCCGCTATAGAGATGAAGGCGCTCCTGCCACGTGTTACACTGATGCCGATGGGATCCTGCATGTGGAGTTCGATGAACCACGCAGAGCCATTGCACGGGGTCAGTCTGTTGTGATGTATGAAGGCGATGACGTTGTAGGGGGCGGGGTGATTCGTTAATGTGGGGGCACGGCATTCATAGGGGCACGGCATGCATAGGGGCACGGCATGCATAGGGGCACGGCATGCCGTGCCCCTATGCTAATGTATCTTTGCCGAATGCAAGATCTTCTCGATAGAGCGTATTACCTGCACCTTCCCTCGGCGTACAGGGAGGTTCTTGCGAGGCGAAGTGAACTTGAAAGTGGTGAGACACCATTCGTTGACTCTGCATTGATAGACGCTCTTGATCTATACGTGAAACGTCAGTTCGATGACGTTATCCAGTTAGTGCTTGGGTTACTGGCAGATTCGGACCGTATGCCGGGCTCATTAATTGCCTATTCTAGTGCTTTATTGGTTAGATGTTATGCAATTCGCGGTCGGTCAATTGACGGCCTGAAGTACCTCGAATCTCCAGAGGTATCAAAACACTTCATCGGACCTTTAGCAACGTCGACGTACTATTGGCTTCTGGCTAACTTCCTACGACAAGAGCGAAGGTTCAATGAGGCGAAAGATGCACTTCAACGTGCACACGAGCTCGTTCTTATCAGCACAGTGCCAAGGAATGCATTTCGTATCGTCTCCGATATCGCAAATGTCCATCTTGTACAAGGCGATGGAGCGCGTGCTATCACATTGTATGAGGGAGCAATCTCTGAATTCGAGCATGATCCTGATTTTGCAGATGCGTTGATACGCGCGCGATTAAATCTTGCCTCTGCATATCAAAGGATCAATAGAGATGAAGACGCGTTTCGAGTATATGACGAGTTACTTCGCCTACCCGGGACTGAGAGTGAGTGGGGCATTTTCATAGCGGTGAAGTTGAATAAAGCGATCGCTTTGAAGGCACTGAAACGTATGGATGAGTCCTTCGAAGCTTATACAGAAGTGCGAGTGCTTGCTCGGGACAAACACGATACACAGTTCGAGCTCCGAGCACTGATTGGACTCTCTGATCATTGTAGACAGATGGACCGACTCACAGAAGCTCGAGCCTATGCGGACGAAGCACTTGCTATAGCTACGGAGAAGCAGGCACGGCCCTTCGTGATCGAAAGTAAGCGGATGATCGCGAGTGTCGAACGTGATAACGGCAACCGTGAGGTAGCGGCTCAGATTATGCGCGAGTGCTTTGATCAGCTCATTGAGCGAGGTGATAATAGTGAAGCAATCAATATTGCCCAGGATCTCGTTGACTGCCTGTCCGAAGCAGGGCATTACAAGGAGGCGTTGGAAATCAACCAAGAGAGCGTGAAGATTCAACAAAAGATCTATGAGGGAGAGATCGAGCGTTCGATAGAAATCTCTTCTGTTCGTGAGAGTCTTTCCAACCAACGCGAAGCTGTTCGCGCACGTGATGAGGAACGCACGAAGGTCCTGCATGCTGTAATGCCCGCACACATCGCGAATCGCCTAACAGCAGGTGAACGGCAGATCGTAGATACAATTCCGGCAGTGACTATTCTCTTTGCTGATGTAGTTAGGATTCACGGAGCTTGTTTCGTCCATGACCGGAGAGGATTTGCTAGATCTCCTTTCGAAGCTTTTCAGCGGACTAGACGAGGCTGCTTTGCGATATGGCTGTGAGCGCATTAAGACCATCGGCGATTCGTACATGGCCATTTGCGGCGCTTCTGAGGCGGTAGAGGATCACACGGAACGTATCGTTCGCATGGCGATAACTGTAGTAAACGGGGAAGTGCCGCTTCCCTTTGATTCCTCAAAGCTTCGCATTGGAATCAACACCGGACCCGTCATTGCAGGCGTAATGGACGGCCAACGTATCGCCTACGACGTGTGGGGAGATACTGTGAACGTAGCCGCACGAATGGAAGAACATTCGCGACCTGGTTCAATCAATTGCACTGAAGCTGTTGCACAAAAGCTTGGCGGGCTACAGGGGATATCACTGATAAAAAGAGAGCCCCTTGCCATTCACGGTAAGGGGCTCATGACTACCTATTGGATTGAATCAGCTAAGTAAGGCAATCTGCGCAGATGAACAAATCATACTTATGGTTCAGGTACTTGGCTCACTTGAACGGATTGATCGCATGAAACATTGAACTCAAAGCCCCAATTTGGATCTGGACTGTGAGGCATAAGACTCGTGGCATCTTCTACAGTCAATGCGGAACCCGAAGCATAATAAAGGGAAGTACCTTGCACTATGGCTGGCGTACTCGAGTATACGGTCAACTGATACTGATTGAGCAAAATCTTACCAGTTGGATTCGAGCCTGACGTCACCGTCACAGACCCGGTCTGATTGTTCGTTGTGTATACATATTTCGACATGTGTGCACCCCTCAGTAAACATGAAAAAAAGTTCGGGGTAACTTAATGCAATTCCTCATTCGTTGGACATAATACCCACGTAATAAGACTTATCGTCGTCGGTCGCCAACCTCAGCATAACCTCCCAATCGGTGTGATATCCATGCTGTAGGGCTATTTTTGACCCTACATGACTGATTCAAATCCGTTCTTTTCGCTCACTTCCAATGACCCCTCCGGCAAGGCCCGTGCAGGCATGGTCCATACCGAGCATGGCGATATCCCAACTCCTGTGTTTATGCCGGTGGGCACGCAGGGTGCGGTAAAGGCCATGGAACATCGCACGCTGCGAGAGCTCAACACGCCGATCATCCTTGGCAATACGTATCACCTTTATCTGCGACCGGGCGTCGAGACGCTGACGGCAATGGGTGGTCTCCACAAGTTCAGTGATTGGGACCGACCGATTCTCACTGATAGCGGTGGCTTTCAGGTGTTCTCGCTACGAGAACTTCGAAAAATGAGCGAAGAGGGGGTTGAGTTTCGGGCGCATCTCGATGGCTGAAAGCACCTCGTTACAGCAGAAAATGTTGTGGATTTTCAAAGAGCTATTGGGAGCGACATCTTTATGGTGCTGGATGAGTGCACGGGGCACCCATCTACGTACACGCAGGCGCGGACGTCCATGGAGCTCACAACACGCTGGGCAATGCGCTCGCGGGAGCATCATCTGCGGAGCCCCTTCCTCTACGGGCACAAGCAATATCAGTTTGCTATAGGTCAGGGAAACGTCTATGCCGACCTCAGAACGGGCTGCATGGAGGAATTGGTGGGGATGGACTTTGACGGCTATGCAATTGGCGGTCTGAGCGTAGGGGAGAAGGCCGAAGACATGTATGCCATGACGGAGGTCTCTACGTCCGTAATGCCCCCTAACAAGCCCCGATACCTCATGGGCGTAGGAACGCCGGAGAATATTCTCCGGTCCATCGATCTGGGCGTAGACATGTTCGATTGTGTAATGCCTACCAGAAATGCCCGCAATGGGACGCTGTTCACCACTTCCGGACGGGTAAACATCAAGAATACTCGGTGGAAACAATGCGAAGAGCCCATTGACCTGCTGGTAGGGGCTGAGAGCAGTCAAAACTACAGCATGGCGTATCTTCGCCATCTGTTTCATGCAAATGAGATCCTCGGACTCATGATTGCAACCACGCAGAACGTGGCCCTCTATCTCTGGCTAGTCCGAACCGCCCGTGAGAAAATTATTGAAGGCACGTTTCGTCCATGGGCCGCGGAGACGATAGACAGACTGAACGCACAACGACAGTAAGATCCTTTTTTAACGGAGAACAAATGCTCGCTCTATTCCTCATGTCACCTGCACCATCCGGTGGCTCGGCCCCCGACGCAACCAGCCAACTCATCCAAACAGTTGTGATGTTCGGCGCTGTTATCGCCATCTTCTACTTCATGATGATCCGTCCACAGCAAAAGCGTGCAAAGGCTCATGCGGCGTTGCTCTCTGGCGTTAAGAAGGGCGATTCTGTTGTTACTGCCAGCGGTATCCATGGTACCGTTTATGAAGTGGACGATACAACAGTCACTGTGACCATCGCAAGCAACACCAACATCAAGATCGACAAGAGCTCTATCGGCAGTGTTGTAGCCAAGTAAGCGTTAATCCTACTCCTTATGCTCGACACCATCGAACATGCCGTTGAAGACCTCAAGGCCGGTAAGTGCATCATCGTTGTTGATGATGAGGACCGCGAGAATGAGGGCGATCTGATCTGTGCAGCAGAACTGTGCACGGAGCAGAATATCAACTTTATGGCAACAGAGGGAAGGGGGCTTATCTGTGTTAGTCTTACGGAAGATCGTGCGCGTGCGCTCGATCTGCCCCTTATGGTCTCTGAAAACACAGCCTTGCACGGCACCCGGTTTACCGTGAGCATTGACTATGTCCACGGCACCGCGAGCGGAATATCCGTGAGCGATCGTAATGCTACCGTGCGTGCGATGGCTGTTGATGCTGTGCGTCCGGAAGACTTTGCACGACCCGGACACATCTTTCCGCTCATCGCGGTGGAAGGTGGCGTGCTACGTCGCGCAGGACATACTGAAGCTGTTGCAGACCTCATGGTTCTTGCCGGACTCATGGATCTATGGCACGCGTGCCGGATCTCTTGATCATGGCAGAGCAACACGGTTTGAAGATGATCTCTGTGCAAGATCTCATTGCGTATCGTCGCAAACATGAAACGCTCGTGCACATGGTTGCAGAGGCAAAGTTGCCGAGTGACCATGGTGATTTTGTGTTGCGTATTTATGAGAACAGTCTCGACCATAAAGAGCACGTTGCGATCATCAAGGGAGATATCACTACTGATGAGCCGGTACTCGTGCGTGTGCATAGCGAGTGTTTAACGGGCGACATCTTTGGATCTCGCCGCTGTGATTGTGGTGCGCAGCTCCATGCCGCCCTCGACCAGATTGAAAAGGAAGGTCGCGGAGTTGTCCTCTACATGCGACAGGAGGGAAGGGGCATTGGGCTCGTGAACAAGATCAAGGCCTATGCCTTACAAGAGCAGGGCATGGACACCGTAGAGGCCAACACCCATCTCGGCTTTCCGGCCGACCCTCGTGATTATGGTATTGGGGCCCAGATTCTTCATGATCTAGGGGTTCGGAAAATGAGACTCATGACCAACAACCCCAAGAAGCGCGTGGGATTGCAATCACACGGGCTCGAGGTAGTGGATCTTGTATCATTAGAAGTCCCGGCCACCCTAGAAAGCCAGGGATATTTAGAAACCAAACGCGATAAAATGGGGCACCTGCTACGCCATCTCTAGGATGGTATTGCTCAAGCCCCTTACCCTTTGTAGATTCGTACAGAACAAAGTCGCCCCGCGGCTTTGTTTTTTTTATCCCAACCTCTGAACTCGATCTCTCTCTCTGGAGTTTTCACATGGCCGGCGAATCAGTTTACCTCACAAAAGAGTACTTCCACGAGCTGCAAGCCGAAGTGCACGAACTCAAGACTGTTGGGCGCAAGGATATCGCTCAAAAGATCGCGGATGCGCGTGCGCACGGTGACCTTTCCGAGAACGCTGACTATGATGCAGCGAAGAACGCACAAGAGATGCTCGAGATCCGCATATCACGTATACAGACCATCCTCGGC
>JAPLFN010000045.1 GCA_026390655.1 Candidatus Kapaibacterium sp. | reverse complement strand
GTCGCTTACACGTAGGTCTATGGATGCTGATGCAACGCTATAGTATACATCGCCCCGACTGTCTAAGGAAGCCGCATTGATCGAATCCGATGCCGAGCCGACAATGAGCGTCGAGTGAAGAAGGGAGGAAGTGTTGAGAACCGTGATAAAGCCGTCGGTTGTGCCTATTCGATTTCCATCTGCTCCGGCTCCGAAGACTGGGAAGTCGTTCGATGCTGTTGTACCAAACAACACACCGGTAGCCGTTGCATTCAGTGGGCGCATGCCTAACACATCGTCATCCCCAGTTCCGCCGAAGTATGTGCATGCCACTAGAGCACGACCATCATCCGCGAACACCGCCATAAAAATATCGCGCCTGCCAATTGGTTGTGTGAGATACGTTCCTAAGGCAGGCAGATTAGTTGAAGTTGTTGTACCAACGACAACTGCCCTACCACCCTGATCGACAAAGATTCCCGAACCTCCGTCTTCACCATTGCCACCAAAAAAAGTCGAAAACGTTCCATCATCGCGCTTTGACAGCGTACCATCAGAAAAGAACTTCACAACAAATCCATCGGTATTACCACCGTTATATGTACGATCATATGGTAGACGACCGGAAGAGAAGAAGCCGGGAGTTGGAGCGGTTTCAAAGTTTGCTGACGATGTTGTCCCTGTAACGAATGGTTCGCCGCTTGTGTTGAGCGCCAACGCTGCGAACGTTTCATTCCCCTCTTTTCCGAAGTACGTGCTGAATACGAATGATGAGCCGTTTGGAGACAACCGACAGAGGAATCCATCCACTTGGCCTCCAAGGGTCTTTTGGTACCCGGATGTGGTTGGGAAGTTCGCGTTCGAGTTGGTTCCACCCGCAACGAAAACATTTCCGGAAACATCTACTGCAACTGCAGTGGGCTGATCATCTTTATTACCGCCGATGTAGGTGCTGATTTCGAGCTTCTTGAGATTTGAATCAAGCTTCACAACGAAGCCGTCGATTTGACCTCTGTAGATCTGTCCTGCCGCTCCAACGGAAATAGGTAGGTCTGCCGAATTCGATTCACCAACGAAGTATGCGCTCCCTGCGAAATCAGTTGCAAGTGCCTTCATTCTATCAGCGTTTGCACCTCCGTAATACGTGTATCGAAGGATATGCTGAAGATCCTTTGAATAGAGAGCCACGAATGCATCAAGTCCGGACTTGAGGCTTGACTGATATCCGCCAGTTCCGGCCGGAAAGGTCATCCCCTCCGTTGAGCCCCCTACCAAAACGCCACCCGAAACGTATTCTACGCCAACAGTTTTGTCGAAGGCATCACCACCTACATAGGTGCCATAGACAATTGGGTCAATGAGAAGGGGCTTATCAGACGTATACGCGGGAACGTCAATGCTGAATCCACTACCGCGTGGAGCAAAGGACGCTGATGTTTGCTGATTCTTTCCGCTCAAGAAGTAGGCAAAGAGATCGGTCATGATGATCGCTCCCTTAGCGGTGGCAATGGTGATCTTCTCCGGATCAACAGTGAGCCCATCGCTCCCTTCAACACTCATACCGACCGCAGTGATGTCTGCGCCTGCATGAACATCAAGATCATAACGAACGTTGCCCTTATCCATGTAGTAGATCGCATCTACTCCGCGGTAGATCTCGGCTACTCTGACCTTGCTGTATACTGGAACGTCCGTACGCCAAGCAGTTGGATCATTTCCGATAAAGAAATTCATTGTCGAGGGGATCTGGACTTCACCGATCGCTGAGCCCCCTGTTGAGCCTGTCCAGCTAAGACGAACAACCTGTCCATCTCGCATGTCCGTGGCACGCTTGATCTCAAATTGATCGAACACAATTCCGTGTTTTGTTATCCAGATGTCGAGGTTGCCGTCTCTATGTGCAAAGAGGACCTCACTAGGCCATTGACCCACATTGGCGATGAAACCCTTCACGGCAGAACGCGATTGTTGCGCGGAGAGATTGCCTATGCCACCGATACACGTACCTACGATGAGTACGATAAAAAGTCTTTTGGTAAGAGTCGAGATTCGATTCATACTGTCATCCTTCAATGCGTTAGGTTCGTTTCCGTAGTTTTGGCCACACAACAAAGAGTCATGGCCGACACTGTCCCCTAAAACTAGCGTTTCCTGAGCATACTAATGAGACTAGCTGTCAACATCGACCATGTGGCCACGCTCCGCGAGGCAAGGGGCGGAATGGAGCCCGATCCGGTTCACGCCGCAGTGCTAGCTGAACTAGCAGGCGCGTCGGGTATCGTCTGCCATTTACGCGAAGACAGACGGCACGTGAACGACAGGGATGTACGCGTGCTTCGAGACATGATCACAACGAAGCTCGATCTTGAAATGGCGGCAACGCCGGAGATCATCGCTATCGCTCTAGAAATCGTTCCGGACCTCGTGACAATTGTGCCAGAAAAGAGAGAAGAGCTAACCACTGAAGGGGGCCTTGCCATCGCCGGCAATGAAGAGTACCTAGCTGATGTCACGAAGGCCTTTCATGAGCGTGGCATCTTGGTGAGCTTCTTTATTGAACCAGAGCCACTTCAGATCGATGCCGCAGTTCTCTGCGGGGTGGACATCATAGAGCTCCATACAGGCACGTATGCAAATGCCCGTAGCAGCGCCGGGATCAGAATTCAACTCGAGAGGATCCGCGCAGCGTCAATGTATGCAGCGGAGGCTGAGCTCATCGTTACAGCAGGACACGGTCTTGACCTTCGGAACATCGAGGCCATTTGTGCCATTCCTGAGATCGAAGAAGTGTCCATCGGCCATGCACTCGTCAGCCGTGCATTGCTGGTTGGATTTGAGCAGGCCGTGCGCGAATACGTTGCCGCCGTTTCTTAGTCTCGACCGCCAAAGACACTTGCCACATAGTCGCGATTCATCTGCGCAATGAACTCGACGCTAATTCCTTTAGGACATGCTGCTTCACACTCCAAGTGATTTGTGCACGCGCCAAAGCCTTCAACGTCCATTTGCAAGACCATATTCATTGCACGTGTTGAGCGCTCGGTCTGGCCTTGCGGCAGTGCACCAAGATGTCCAACCTTTGCAGCAGTGAACAACATTGCAGAGGAGTTCGGACATGCGGCAACGCAGGCACCACAACCAATGCAGGCTGCAGCATCCATTGCGTGGTCCGCATTGATCTTCGAGATCGGCAAAGTATTGCCGTCCTGAGCGTTACCCGTATTCACGCTAATGAATCCGCCCGTCTGCATGATGCGATCGAACGAGCCACGATCGACGATCAGGTCACGCATGACCGGAAATGCACGTGCACGCCACGGTTCGATGTAGATCTCATCGCCGTCCTTGAATGTTCGCATGTGCAACTGGCACACAGTGGTCTTTGCTACCGGGCCATGAGGTCGACCGTTGATCACCATTCCACACGTACCGCAAATACCCTCGCGGCAGTCATGGTCAAACGCGATCGGGATCTCTCCCTTACCAATGAGATCTTCATTGAGCACATCAAGCATTTCTAAAAAGCTCATGTGTTCGCTCACATTGGCAACGTCGTACGTCTTGAGCATGCCAGTGGCGTCAGGTCCGGCTTGACGCCAGATATGGAGGCGCAAATTCATTACTTGTAGCTCCGCGTTGCCAGTTGGACATTTTCAAATTCAAGGGGCTCTTTATGGAGGGTTGGCTTGGAGCCTACGCCTGTGTATTCCCACGCAGCCGCATAACAAAACTCATCATCGTTTCGTTTGGCCTCACCATCTTCCGTTTGATACTCTTCGCGGAAGTGCCCTCCACAAGATTCGTTGCGATGGAGAGCATCATAGCACATGAGTTCGCCGAACTCAAGGAAGTCGGCAACACGCAATCCAAGTTCAAGCGACTGGTTGAGCTCTGCGCCGGATCCTGGTATCACTACATTTTTCCAGAACTCTCGCAATTCAGGGATTCGCGTAAGTGCTTCGGTAAGCCCCTTTTCATTTCGCGACATTCCGCACTTGTCCCACATGATCGCACCGAGCTCACGATGAAAAGAGGTAGGCGAACGCTTACCGTTGATTGACAACATCAGCTTCACTTTTTCCTCAGCCTCACGAACTGCAGCCTTTGCTTCGGGCGCATCGCTAGAAACGCTATCGAGTTTGCCTCCGGCAAAGTAACCGCCAAGCGTGTAAGGAATAACGAAGTATCCATCGGCTAGGCCCTGCATGAGCGCAGACGCACCCAATCGATTCGCTCCGTGATCCGAGAAATTCGCCTCACCGAGAACAAACAAACCGGGAACGTTAGACATGAGGTCATAATCAACCCAAAGCCCGCCCATCGTATAGTGAACCGCCGGATAGATACGCATCGGGACACTATACGGGTCCTCGCCCGTGATGCGCTCATACATTTCAAAAAGGTTGCCATAGCGATCGGCGATAACGTCTTTCCCTAATCGACTGATCGCATCAGCGAAATCAAGATAGACGCCCAAGCCACTTGGCCCTACACCACGACCATCATCACATGCTTCCTTTGCTGCACGCGAAGCGATATCACGAGGGGAAAGATTTCCGAATGATGGGTACTTCCGCTCAAGGTAGTAATCGCGCTCTGCTTCTGGGATCTGATCCGGTGGTCGAGTATCACCCTTCTTAAGGGGCACCCAAATACGTCCGTCATTTCGAAGCGATTCAGACATCAGCGTGAGCTTCGATTGATAGTCACCGCTCTGTGGTATGCACGTAGGATGAATCTGTGTGTAGCATGGATTAGCAAACAATGCCCCTCGCTTGTGCGCACGGTATGTTGCCGTGACGTTGCAGTTCTTTGCATTCGTGCTCAGATAAAACACGTTTCCGTAACCACCTGTAGCAAGCACAACTGCATCTGCCATAAAGGACTCGATCTTGCCAGTTACCATATCGCGAGAGACGATGCCACGTGCGTGACCGTCCACAACAATGAGATCCATCATCTCTTGCTTGTTGTGAAGCTTCACCTTGCCTAGACCGACTTGGCGCATGAGTGCCTGATATGCTCCGATCAAAAGCTGTTGGCCAGTTTGACCCCGTGCATAGAACGTTCTCGACACCTGGGCTCCGCCGAATGATCGGTTGCTGAGATAGCCACCATACTCGCGAGCGAACGGCACGCCTTGCGCAACGCATTGATCGATGATACTCGTTGATACTTGGGCTAAGCGATAGACATTCGACTCTCGGGCACGAAAGTCTCCACCCTTGATCGTGTCATAGAACAGGCGGAATATTGAGTCACCATCGTTCTGATAATTCTTTGCCGCATTGATTCCACCCTGCGCCGCAATTGAATGGGCGCGGCGGGCTGAATCATGATAGGTGAAGGCAGAAACATTGTAGCCAAGTTCAGCAAGCGTCGCTGCTGCAGATGCGCCCGCTAGACCTGTACCTACTACGATGACGTTGTACTTCCTTTTGTTGGCTGGATTAACCAACTTTAAATGAGCGCGATAGTCATCCCATTGTTCGGTGAGGGGACCGTTCGGGGTGTTACTCTTGAGTTCCATGGTGTTCCGGGTCTTTCGTTCTTAATGTACAAGTCCGGCAATAACTGCAAGCGGCAATGAGCAAAAGCCCAACGCCACGCCAATACCGAGTACTGGCCCTAAAAACCGAACGAGAGGCGAGATGCGGCGGTTCGTTACGCCGAGGGTCTGGAACGCACTAGCAACGGCATGGTTGAGATGAAGACCAAGCAACACCATCGACAGCACATAGAGAGTGGTAATAAGGGGCTCCTGGAAGCTCGCTATCACCATGCGATACACATCCGGGACCACGGTGCCGTTGGCTAAGGTATACTCCCAACCAGTCTGACCTGCATAATATTGGGAGTGGACCGTTCCAAGTGTGAAATGAGCCAAATGATACAATACGTAGACGAGGATCAGCAAGCCGGACAGCGCCATTGAGCGGGAGGCCATCGTTGAGGTCCGCCAGTCCGTCTTGACGTATTTCTGTGGCCGAGCGGCACGATTGCGACGTGTCAGGAGAATTGCCGACCACACATGAAGAACAAAGGCAACAAGCAGTCCGCCTCGTGCAAGCCATATAGCAGATCCATGTAATAGCTCACGAAGGCTATGACCATATTCATTCATGTGCTCGGCGCCCATGAAGATCAGCAGGTTGCCTGTCAGGTGGGCTATGAGAAATAAAACAAGCATCAGGCCGGTAAGGGCCATTACCCATTTTTGGAATATGTTCGAACGCCAAACATCGCCGAACGCTCTCATGTTTCTCCCGTCCTTATTGATCTCTATGGCCCTATAACGCAGGCTACCATTCCAAAAGTTCAGCAAAGTTACAAACGAGCCCCGTATCAGACTGTGCAACCCTTTCAACGATCCAATCGTACATTCGCCCCATGCTAACGATAACAAACATCTCCAAGCGCTTTGGCGCCATGCTGGCAAACGACCACATTTCTCTGAATGTGCGCGGTGGCAGCATTTACGGGCTTCTTGGTCCAAACGGCGCAGGTAAGACAACGCTGATTCGTATGATCACCAACATCATCATGCCCGACGAGGGAGAGATTCTGCTTGATGGACTTCCTGTTTCGGCTGTCCAGCAGAACACGATCGGCTATCTTCCTGAAGAACGTGGGCTCTACAAGAAACTCACCGTGGCTGAACAGCTTACATATTTCGGTCAGCTAAAGGGTCTCGATGGTCGCGAGGCTATAAAAAGGGGCTTATGGTGGTTATCGCGCATGGATGCCGCCGGCTGGGAGTCCAAGAAGGTCCAGGAGCTGTCGAAGGGCATGCAACAAAAGGTCCAATTCATCTCAACCATTCTCCACGAACCCAAATTAGTGATTCTCGACGAACCGTTCAGTGGACTCGACCCGCTAAACTCCGACCTTTTGATCTCCGTGATCAAGGAACTTCAAGAACGCGGGACAACGATCATCTTATCCACACATCAAATGGATCAGGTTGAACGGCTTTGTGATGATATTGCTCTGATCAACCACGGAGCTGTGGTGCTAGAGGGGAGTGTACGGGAGGTGCGTGCAGGCTTCCGCAGTGACCGCGTCTATGTTGACTATCATGGGCAGGACGCACTCATGCGCGCAGTCCCTGGGACGTCTGTGGTTGACTCGGCCGCAGGAAGAGTCGAGCTCCGGATCGATGACGAGACCGTTCGGCCGACAGATGTTCTACGGTATGCACTAGCCAACGTAGAGATCACTCGATTTGAAGTGGCGGAGCCGTCTTTGCACGACATCTTTGTTCAGACAGTTACTGGGCACGTTACCATGACGTCGACCCTATGATCATGAGGGACTGATAGCTTACCGGTCGCCCGTCACCGGACAGGTGCTCGCCTACTACCGTTGAGTATCTAAACTTCAGTGCCCCGCGTTCAAAGATCCCAAACGTCAGGTCGATCGTGAAGCATGGTCGGACGTCGAGGCTCGAAGCCGTGTATCGTCCGGCAGTACCCATCATTCCGAGCCCGATAGACCCTCCAATTCCCATACCGTGTCCGTCTGCAGGCTGTTCAAGAAAGACCAGCGCTATTGTCAACGGGATATGCACTTGGGATACGATCAGTCCTTGTACACTATCGCTGCCCATCACGGGCATAAGACTCCACCTGGCTTCTATCTTACCTCCAGCAAAGGGGAGCAGCGGGATATTGAGGCCTCCGCCAAAGCCAACGCCTACCTGAACCGTCTTGTCAATGCTGGTGAATGCCGGCCCGAAAAAGATCTCAGGTTCGATCTCCACCGCTGCGACTACACAAACTTGTACTAGCAAGAATGCGAGAATCAGACCTATTTTTCGGAACACAGTACACAGCATGAAACGTTCGCTCCTTCGCATTATCCTGGTTTCGATACTTCTTACGTCAGCACTCGTAGGAGTCACCGCGTGGTTCATGCTTCGCCCCTTGCCATTGGACGCGGACCATGCCGTGCATATTGCCCGGCGTACATCCATCTCTCGTGCAATAGATAGCGTTCATGCACAATGTAGCCTTCCAACACCGATGATGGTGAAGATCGTCACCCGCGTCTTGGCACGAGTGATGCAGAAACCCATTCAGCACGGTTGGTATGTCTTTACTTCACGAGATACACAGTGGGATGTGATCCTGGCATTACTCAGTGGGCGACGAAGGCCGGCGATCAAGGTTACGATACCCGAGGGTTTGACCTACCGTGAGATTGCGAGCATACTCTCAAGGAAGGCAGAAATAGATTCCGCAGGTTTCATCATGTGGTGTGAAAGCGACTCTGTGATAAGAACGCACACGCTCGATGCTCCATCAATGGAAGGGTATCTCATGCCTGACACATACGAGATATTCTTGAGAGACGAGCCCTCGGCCGTTGGCGAACGTCTGTGTGAAGAATCGCGTAGGCGCTGGAACTCCCTATCCACGTTGCGCCCACGAAGAGAGGTCCTCACACTTGCATCCATCGTACAAGCTGAAGCTGCCGCTGTAAAAGAGATGCCGCGTATTGCGGGGGTGTACGTAAATCGATTGCGCAAGAACATGCGCCTTGAAGCAGACCCCACAGTGCAATACGGCCTGGGAATGAAGCGGCGAGTATTGTATCGCGACCTCGACAATGCAAACGATTACAACACATACACGCACGTAGGGTTGCCTCCCGGCCCGATATGCAATCCGGGTCTTGATGCAATACGAGCGGCTCTCTTTCCGGAAGAGCACATTTATTTGTTCTTCGTTGCCAGAGGAGACAGTTCAGGTCTTCACCGATTTGCTCAGAACGGAAGCGAGCACGTTGAGAACGTTAGACGATACAGGAAGGCTCGGCGCTAGTCTTCCACCCAGACCACGCTGGCACGGCCTCTGTCATCAAAAGCCTGCAAGCGAAACGTGAACGGTCGGTTCACGTCACGCTGCGTTACTTCAAACACTTCTAGCCACGAAGTTGTTGGCCTCTGGCCATCGGCAGCCTTAAGGAATCCGGATAGTCTTTTCGGCTCCAAGGCATTTCCATCAATCACCCTAAGAACTGGCCTGTTTATACTGCGGTCATGAGAGAAGAACTGCACCACAACAGTTTTCTTTCTCGATT
>JAPLFN010000126.1:1597-26774 GCA_026390655.1 Candidatus Kapaibacterium sp. | reverse complement strand
GCCTGTTCTTTAGCACTATTGCCGTGGGGATTCTCCTCAATGTTTCGTCTCAGGCAGGGGTCTATCGCAAACGAAATGCGCGAATCCCGACCGAATGACCCTCGTCTCTCGGTGCTTTTTTGTAATATCGGACTCAAATGCAATACGCGATTAAAAAGCTTTATCACTCGATCACAGAAGCCGCCAAGATCATTGGCGAGGAACAGCACGTTCTCCGCTATTGGGAGCGTGAGTTTTCTCAGCTGCGTCCACAAAAGAACCGAGCTGGGAATCGAGTATACACAAGGCGCGATCTAGCGATCCTTCGGGTGATAAAGGGGCTTCTTCGTGACGAAAGGTACACCGTAGCCGGAGCTCGAGAATTTCTCAAGCAACAAGGCCTGCCGGAAAATGTGGAATCGATATCTGTAGAAGAATTGACAACCGACGGAAGTGAAGTGGCGCCTAACGTGGTGAAGCGTTCAACCGAGCAACCGGAGGTGGATAGTGTGATGGCACAAGATGTTGTTGGCGAATTGCGAGCTATCGCTTCGAGCCTTCGTATGCATCTTGCTTCATCGTGATCACGGGCGAATCATTCATCAAACTGGGTTGAGGACATGATGCGAATGCTACGATCTGGAGTCCTTGTGTTATGTGTGACAGCCGCTTGTTCGGTTGGCGCATGGGCACAACAGCGCTCCTACACCGCAACAACCATCGGCAAACACGCCGACGAGGTATTGGGTGTTTTTGTGAATGATGCGAACACGATGGTCGCAACCTGCAGTCTTGATGAGACCGTCAAGCTGTGGTCTCTTCCAGATGGGAAAGAACAACGAACGTTGATAGGGCATACGGCTCAGGTCAACAATATTTCTTTCTCTGGTGACGACATGTGGCTTGCCAGTGCTAGCAACGACCGCACCATACGCGTGTGGGAAGTTGCTACAGGCAAACAACAACAGGTTCTCCGCGGTCATACCGCAGAGGTGATCGGTGTCTACTTCAACCCGATTGAAGGGAGCTCCCTTTTAGCGAGCACGTCCTTTGATAAGACAGTGAAGATCTGGGATGCAAAGCTGGGCATCGAAGCAAAAACGCTTCGTGGTCACACCATGCAAACCAACAATGTCGCCTATTCCTATGACGGACGCTTCATAGCGTCGTGCTCAGACGACCGAACGGTAAAGATCTGGTCAACAGATCTTTCAAAGAAAGACGCTATCATGACGCTTACGGCTCATCAGGCGCCAGTGCTTGTTGCGTTGTACTCTTTTGATTCAAAATATTTGGCAACTGCCGATCAAAATGGCGTTGTCAAGATCTGGTCAATGCCATCCGGGGATCTCGTACGATCGATCAATGCACACCTTGATCTTGTGCAAGACGTTGCCTTTGCCGAAGACAACAAGACTCTTATCACGGGCAGTCTCGACAAGACAGTGAAAATGTGGGATATTGGCACCGGTCAGAATCTTATGACCAATAACGTTGGCGTAGAGGTCTGGTCGCTTGATGTTACAAGCAATGCCGGTCTTATTGTCCTTGGTTGTGCTGATGGAAGTGTTCGAATGTTAAAAGAAACTGGTGCTGAAGCCGGACGCTCAAATCGTGGGGGAGGACGTTGAACATGACAACAGGTAAATCTATGCGTATCGCAACAGCAGTGCTTGCCATTGCCCTTATGGTTGGATCAGTTGCTGAGACGGCGGCACAAAGTGCCCTTGGCACAGTAGTGACGCTGACGGGGTATTTTCTTAATGGGCAGACTCTAACGCCGGTTGAGGCTAACTACACGGTCATTGACGGACAGGGCAAGAAGATCGGCCCTTCTTCCAAGAGCAATCAAACGGATGGATATCTTCAAACTGGGCTTAAGCCGGGCGAGAACTATGTGATCCGTGTAGAAGATCCACGGTATTTCCGTCAGGAGTTCCGTGTTGACATCCCTGCAACAGGTAAGTACCTTGAGATGTCAAAGGACTTCGTAGTGCGGACGATGGAGGCTGGGCGCACAGTTGCGATAGCCCCTTCTCCATTTGATCTCAAGAAGGTCACGCTCAAGACCGGTGCCGAGGATGATCTTGGGGAAATGGTCAAGATCCTGGTCATGAATCCTGGAACGAATGTTGAGTTCGTGTGCTATCCTGATATTGAAGGAACTCCGGATGCGATCCAAAAGATCAGCTCTGGCAGGGCAGAATCTCTCAAAAAGTTTTTTGTTTCTAAAGGCATCTCGGCAGGCCGCATTAGCGTCCGTGCTGTTAGTTCCACGGATCCAATTGATCCGCCACCCATCCGCAAAGCCGCCAAGGGTAAACGGTATGTAGGTCCGGTGTACATGGTGATCACCAAGGTCTGATGTATGACTCGAATTGGCGGAAAACGCGTCATTTTGAGCAAAAAACCAAGAATCTGATCAAAAAAGGGGGCTAAGAGGCCCCCTTTTTCTATATTTGCCCCTTCTTGGTCCCGTGGTAGAGTGGCTATACAGAGCTCTGCAAAAGCTCGTACATCGGTTCAAATCCGGTCGGGACCTCTAAACTTCTTCTCAAAGACACCCTCAAGCATGGCAACAACAGCCGAACTCCGCGTTGGAGCAGTGATCCGCCATAACGGCGAACTCTGTACAGTTCTCGAAACAATCCACCGCACTCCAGGCAACCTGCGCGCTTTTTATCAGGTAAAGATGCGAGTGATCAAAACCGGCAAGCTGCGCGAGGAGCGATTCCGGTCGGGCGAGACCATTGAGTTTGTACGTGTTGAGACCAGCAATTACCAGTACCTCTATCGTGATGGTGACGTGTTCATGTTCATGGACTCGGAATCGTACGATCAGATTCCAGTAGCAGTTGAAATTGTTGGAGATTCAGCGAAGTTCATGAAAGAAGGTCTCGAGGTTCAGATTGCTCGAGACGAAGAAGGCAAGATCGTTCAGATTGCTCGAGACGAAGAAGGCAACGTTGTGTCTGTCACACTTCCAAATCACGTTGTTCTCCGTGTGCTTTCTACAGAACCGGGTGTTCGTGGTGATACGGCGACAAACGCGTTAAAGCCTTCTGTTGTGGACACTGGCGCAAACGTAAACGTGCCGTTGTTTGTTAATGAGGGTGATCTGATCCGTGTGGAGACTTCGAGTGGGTCATACATGGACCGTGTAAAAGAGTGACATTACGTTCGTCAACGTTGGAGGATGCATGGATCTGAACTACCTACGTCGCCTTCTGAAGATCTTTGATGAAAGCAGCGCTACAGAGCTCAACATTGAAGAAGAAGGTGTGTCGGTGCAAATGTCGAAGGCTACACAACAGCAGGCCGGCATGATGCAGCCAACGTACATCATGGGTGGACAGCCGTCAGCAGCTCCTGCCGCACAAGTTGCCCCGGCCGCATCTACTCCAGCCACCGCGCCGGTTGTTACGCCTGCCGCGAATGCCGAAGAGTCTATGCACAAGCTTCTCTCTCCGATCGTAGGTACGTTCTACAGAGCCCCTTCACCGGATGCTGATTCATTTGTACAGGTTGGACAGCACGTTAGTGTTGGCGAAACGTTGTGCATCGTTGAAGCAATGAAGCTCATGAATGAGATCGAGTCTGATGTTACGGGCACGATCATGAAGATCCTTGTAGAGAACACGCATCCGGTTGAATACAACCAACCAATGTTTCTTATCAAGCCCGACTAACCTGAAGGGCTCTGATCTATGATTAAAAAGCTACTGATCGCCAACCGCGGCGAGATTGCATTGCGCATTATTCGTGCTGCAAAAGAGCTTGGTATAAAAACTGTTGCCGTGTATTCGGAAGCAGACCGCGCATCATTGCATGTTCGGTTTGCAGACGAAGCCGTTTGCGTTGGACCAGCCCAAGGAAAGCTATCCTACTTGAACATCCCGTCGCTGATCGCAGCAGCGGACGTTACAAATGCAGATGCAATTCACCCGGGGTATGGCTTCCTTGCTGAGAATGCAACGTTTGCTGAGATCTGTCACGATTGTAATATCACGTTCGTTGGGCCATCTGCTGACTCCATTGTGCGCATGGGCAACAAGTCCATCGCTAAGTATACAATGATCGCTGCCGGCGTGCCCGTTGTTCCGGGGTCGGATGGGATTGTCCCTACGGTAGAAGACGCCCGACGCGTTGCCGAAGAAGTTGGGTATCCTGTGATGATCAAGGCCGTAGCAGGTGGTGGCGGTAAGGGAATGCGCTACGTTGAAGTTGCATCGGAGCTCGACAAAGCCTACGCGGCAGCTCGAGGAGAAGCAGAAGCGTCCTTTGGCAATGGAGATATCTACATTGAGAAGTTTGTTGAGGAACCCCGCCACGTAGAGATCCAGATCTTTGGTGATACGCATGGAAACATTGTCCACCTCAATGAGCGCGAGTGTTCAATCCAGCGTAGACACCAAAAGCTTATTGAGGAGTCGCCCTCGCCGATCATAACGCCTGAGTTGCGCAAGGCAATGGGTGATGCTTCCGTGAAGGGGGCTGCCAGCGTGAATTACGTGGGTGCAGGGACCATCGAATATCTTGTGGACAAGCACCTCAATTTCTACTTCATGGAAATGAACACTCGGATCCAGGTAGAGCATCCAGTTACGGAACAGGCTTGCATGGTTGACCTCATCAAGGAGCAACTTATTGTTGCTTCGGGTGAGAAACTAACCCTGCAGCAGCGTGACCCGATAATGCATTCTATGGAATGCCGGATCAATGCCGAAGATCCATATCATGATTTTCGTCCGTCGCCAGGTAAGATCGAGTCGCTGAATTTTCCCGGCGGTCCAGGGGTTCGTGTTGACTCCCATATCTACCAAGGCTACACCATCCCGCAATTCTATGATTCGATGGTGGCAAAACTCATCACGTATGCACCGACTCGTAACGAATCGATCGCTAAAATGCGTCGTGCCCTTGATGAGTTCATCATCGAAGGCATTCACACAACGATTCCTTTCCATCGCAAGATGATGGACAACCCGGATTTTATCTCCGGTCAGTTTGACACAAAGTATCTCGACACTCATGATTGGAAAGCGTAAACAATGAACCTCCCTACAGACCTCAAGTATACTACTGACCACGAGTGGATCCGCGTTGAAGGCGACGTCGGTACGATTGGTGTTACAGATCACGCCCAAGGTGAACTAGGCGACGTGGTCTACGTAGACATCCCCGATGCAAGTGCTTCGGTGAGCAAAGGCGACACCTTCGGATCGATCGAAGCGGTAAAGACCGTCGCAGATCTCTTTGCACCAGTGAGCGGACAGCTTGTTGACGTGAACGAAGTGAACGCGGCACCAGACAGCGTCAACAAAGACCCCTACGGCAACGGCTGGTTGGTCAAGATCAAATTGTCTGATCCAACAGAGCTTGATGCATTGATGGACGTGGACGCCTATAAGGCGTTGATCGGGGCGTAGGGTCACGTTGCCGACGCGACAATACGGAAACACCAAACGAAAAACGGCGTAGCTCCATTTGGAGCTACGCCGTTTTGTTTATGATCTTGGACGGGTCTCGTATCAGCGAGGCAGGACGGTCGCGTCAGCGACGCGACCTTACTTAGGCTGTGCTGCTTTTACAGCATCTTGAAGAGAGCTGACGATCTCCTTGAACTTCTCTGCTTCAGCGCCCTTGAGTGAGCCACGTTGCATGAGTGTGAAGAGGTTCTGCACCTGCTCCATCTTCATTTTCGACGCCGACCATGTCGTCATCCTTCTTAGAGGCCTTGTTGGCGCCCTCGATAACTTCCATAAGGATCTTACGAGTGTCCAGGTAGGCATCAACTTCGGTACCACGGATATCAACGCCTGCTATGAACTGCGTCACAGCCTTAACGTCGCCGAGCTTCATTTTCGGCTTGATCATGACAGGTGCCTGAGCAGCCGGTGTTAGCTGGCCACCTTGGGCTGAAGCATCAACAGAGCCAATGAGGACTACGGCCGCAAGGGCTAGAATTGCAAGAAAACGCATATGATTTATTCAAAGGGTGAAACAAACACTGCAATATACGGACAACCTCGCCCTTAAGTGTGCGTGTTTCACCATGCGTAGATACTCGGAAAACTAACTTTCTGAGTCGGAGTTGGCCGGTTGCGCTCAAAACGCTCGTGTATTTCCAACGATTTGGCGGTCGGATTTGTGGCTTTCGTGCAGTGTAAAGTCAATACAGACCACCATGTAGCCACTTATTAGGGGTGGATAGAGATAACAGGAGACCTCGTAATCCTCAACATGTGGATATGTTGAGCAATATGTGTGTGTAGTAAATAGTTTGCATCGTGTTGGTAAAGAGTTATGTTTGTACCTGAGTCACATATGCACGGTCAGAACTCAGAAGGCATGCAGCATAACTCTTATTAAGTCGCTTCGGGGAATCCGCACCCATGGCTAAACGCACTACAACTCGTGTCACGCAGAGAGTCCTAACCCAGGATAAGCAGATAGCTACGGCTGTTCTGACCCTGAAGGATTATAACCCTGCGAACAAGGAGTTCACGGCGCAGCGGTTGCGGGAAGCACTTAAGGGGATAGAGGACGCAACAGCAGCAGAGCAGAAGGCTCTTGACGCTGTTGCAAAAGCCCGAGAGAACGCCATCCGTGTAGAAAATGCCTTCCATGAGCTGGTTCTTGGCACAAAACGCCAGGTTCTGGCTCAGTATGGCGACGATTCAGACGAGATCACAAGTCTCGGCATGAAGAAGAAGTCGGAACGCAAGTACGGTCGTCCCCGAAAAGGGGCTACAAGCTAGCGCCCGACACGTCGCAGCATACATGCCAAGGGGAAAGGCATGTAGCATAAAGAAAACGGTCGTCCTTTTTGGGGACGACCGTTTTTTTTGTGAGGAAATGAAGGGATTACAGGGCTTCTACGGCATCATAAATCTCATCATAGTTCGGCTCAACTCCAGGGTTTGCCGTTACAGACACGTTCCTGATGATGCCCTCAGCATCGATGATAAACGTTGCTCGGCTAGAGCGCGTGAGACCTTGAATTCCGGCAAAGTTCTCAAAGGCAACATCGTAGGCATTGATCGTGGCCATTGTCCAGTCCGACAATAGGGGATACGTTAAATCATTCGCCTTAGCAAATCCACCATTCGAGAATGGAAGATCAGCGGAAACCCCAAGAACAACGGCGTTCATGCCATTGAGGCGCTGAATTGCGTTCTGAAATGAGCACATCTCCGCCGTGCATACGCCTGTGAAGGCTGCCGGGAAGAAAGCGAGGACAACCTTTTGCCCCCTGAAAGAAGAAAGGCTAACGGGCTGCTTTTCAGCATCAAGTAGTGTGAAGTCTGGGGCTGACGTGCCAACAGAAAGTGCCATTGATATCTCCGAGATGAAAGTGAATGTCGTTTTGTGGACTGCAAACCTACCACGGAAGCACAACACGTGCTAACTTCCGAGAGTTTCACCATGGATTACCAATGCACTCATACGGCGACAATGATTGGGTAACGATCGCTACCTTCAATACCGTGTTCGACGCACAGATCTGTTGC
This sequence comes from Candidatus Kapaibacterium sp., assembly GCA_026390655.1. Lineage (GTDB taxonomy): Bacteria > Bacteroidota > Ignavibacteria > Kapaibacteriales > Kapaibacteriaceae > UBA10438. The sequence goes on along the minus strand of JAPLFN010000126.1, from coordinate 19,281 downwards.
GGACTCCTGCGAGATAACAACGTGGAGGTCATGATCGCCGATGAGGCTATTGGTTCTACATTCCCGATCGCGGTTGGAGGAGCAAAGGTGCGCGTCAAATCATCAGACGTGGCCCGAGCAAGGGAGATTCTCGACAGTGAAATGTCAGAGGACTGAAGGAAGGTTTTCTGTTGCGTGTATATTGCACGGGTATCGCCACGGTAACTAACGAGGGACGTATTGCATGGCATTTGATCTGAAGTTCCGCAAGGACATCACGCAGCTCCAAAGCGATGCTGCACATTCCACTGACCTCAAGCGAACGCTTGGCCCAGTCAACCTCGTTAACCTTGGAATTGGCGCTATCATCGGTGCCGGACTCTTCTCACTCACGGGTATTGCGGCGGCGGAACACGCGGGTCCGGCTGTAACGATCTCGTTTGTGATCGCTGCGATCGGATGTGCATTTGCCGGACTCTGCTACGCAGAGTTTGCAGCAATGATCCCGATGGCTGGAAGCGCCTACACATATGCCTATGCAACGATGGGCGAATTGTTCGCATGGATCATTGGTTGGGACTTAGTGTTGGAATACGCAGTTGGCGCATCTACCGTAGCTGTGTCCTGGTCTGCATACGTAGCAAAATTTCTTGCCTATTTCAATGTGCATCTGCCCACGGCCATATCTATGTCCTACTGGCAAACTCCTCCTGGTAGCGCGGAGCATGGTCTCGTGAATATCCCTGCAATGATCATTGTGTTTGCTGTTTCACTTCTCCTCATTAGAGGTATTCAAGAATCGGCTCGTGCAAATGCCATTGTGGTGTTCTTGAAGGTGGCAGTTGTGATTATCTTCATCGGACTTGGATTTGCCTATATCAATGCCGATAACTACACGCCATACATCCCTGAGAATACTGGATCATTCGGACATTTTGGCTGGAGCGGGATTCTCAAAGCGGCTGGGATGGTCTTTTTTGCCTTCATTGGTTTTGATGCCGTTTCCACGGCGGCACAGGAAGCAAAGAACCCTCAACGAGACATGCCGATAGGCATTCTTGGTTCGCTCGTTATCTGCACAATACTCTACGTTTTGTTCTCCTACGTTATGACCGGTGTTGCCAACTATACGGAGTTTGCCGGCGTTGCCGCACCAGTGGCCGTGGCAGTGGAGAAGATGGGCATCTCATGGTTAGGACCGGCGATCAATCTTGCCATCATTGCCGGGTATTCCAGTGTGATCCTTGTGATGTTGTTGGGCCAGAGTCGGGTGTTCTTTTCGATGTCCAAGGATGGACTTCTTCCGAAACTCTTTAGCGACTCACATCCGAAATACAAGACGCCGTGGAAGTCGAACATTCTCTTTGCATGCGTTGTTAGTCTCTTTGCTGGATTTGCTCCTATTGCCATCGTTGGTGAGATGACATCCGTTGGTACGCTATTCGCCTTCATCGTAGTCTGCTTAGCGGTTCTTGTTCTGCGATATAAAGAACCTGATCGTCCGCGTCCGTTCAAGACGCCTTGGGTACCGCTTATTCCTGTCCTCGGAATTCTGGCCTGCGGAACACTTCTGGTTTCGCTTTGCGTAAGTGATTGGATGCATGCGGCGCGACTCTTTGTATGGCTCGGCATTGGTCAGCTCGTCTACTACTTCTACAGCATCAAGCACTCTAAGGTACGTAAAGCACAGGCATGAGTTTCCGACGCGACCTCGGACTCTTTGACTCAACGATGATCGTTGCCGGATCCATGATCGGATCCGGCATCTTTCTTGTCAGCGCGGACATTGCCCGCAGTGTGGGCTCTCCTGCAATGCTCTTGCTTGTGTGGGTGATCACGGGCACGCTCACGCTTATTGCCGCACTCTCCTATGGCGAGCTTGCCGGACTCCTTCCGCATGCCGGCGGTCAGTATGTTTATTTGCGTGAAGCATTCGGCAAGATGGCCGGATTCCTCTACGGATGGACGTTATTCACGGTGATTCAAACAGGCACGATCGCGGCGGTTGCGATGGCCTTTGCGAAATACACATCGATCCTGATTCCTGCCGTTGGTGAGCAGAACATTCTCATTGATCTTGGCTTCAGCATCGGGAAGAAGGCAATGCATATCAATGCCGCTCAGATCTTAGCCATTGTTAGCATTCTCGGACTTACCGCACTCAACGCACGAGGAGTTCGACTCGGCAAGCTCATTCAAAACACATTCACGTCAACGAAGATCATCAGTGTTGTTGCACTAGCATTCACCGGACTCATCATCGGATGGGGCAGTGGTGCATTCTCTGTGAATTTCAGCTCTATGTGGACGCCTCAGGTTGAAGCTCCACTGTCGCTACAAGGCATCCCGTTCCTCGCCATCATTGCCGTTGCAATGGTTGGCTCGATCTTCTCCAGCGATGCATGGAATAACATCACGTTTGCTGCTGCCGAAGTAAAGCAACCGGAGCGCGTGATACCACGAGCGTTGTTTGGTGGTGTAGTTCTTGTAACTGCATTATACCTCCTTACTAATCTTGCCTATCTCTCGTTGATGCCGCTTGGTGGGGACGCAACATCTGCGTATGCAGTGGGTCGCGGAATAGCACATGCAACAAACGACCGCGTTGGAGCTGCCGCCGCCGATGTGATGTTCGGCACAACCGGAGCAACGATCATGGCCGTCCTCATCATGATCTCCACATTCGGCTGCAACAACGGTATCATCCTCAGCGGCGCACGTGCATACTATGCAATGGCCAAGGACAAGCTCTTCTTTACCAAGGCCGGAGAATTGAATAAAGGGGGCGTCCCATCCCGCTCACTATGGATGCAGGCGGCTTGGGCTTCTGCGTTGTGTTTGAGTGGGAGCTATGGAGACCTGCTCGATTACGTGGTGTTTGCCGTGCTTGTCTTTTACGTGCTTACCATTCTCGGCATCTTTAGACTCCGCAAAACCCGACCTGATGAGCCCCGTCCCATAAGAGCATTCGGTTATCCTTTCCTACCGGCAGTGTATATCATTTGTGCACTGTTCATTTGTGGATGCCTATTGATCTACAAGCCCGAATACAGCTGGCCCGGACTGATCATCGTTGCAACAGGAGTGCCGGTCTACTTTGTGTGGAATCGTAGTGTCAGCCAATGACGCGCTCATACGGGCGTACGAACGCTTTGGTGAACTGACCGAAGACATGAAGGCCGGATTCATTGCAGCACACACGCCTGCACGTATATCCAAGGGTGAGCGCTGGCTCAGAGCGGGCGATCGATCTGATAGCGTTGCGTTTGTTGTGAGTGGTTGCCTGCATATGTTTTACGAGGTCGATGGTCGGGTTGTATCTACCCAGTTCGTCTTTGAAAATGGAATTACTTCAGACTATGGAGCCTTTCTTCGACGGTCTCCCGCGACAATGAACATCGAGGCCCTTGAGGATTGCGAGCTCCTTATGATGTCCTATGATGCGATGCAGAATCTATACCAGAAGATTCCTGGCAGTGATCGCATCGGCCGGAGAGTAGCCGAGTATCTTTTTATGGCGGTTAGTGAACGAAACGATTCCATGATGTTGCTTTCGCCGGAGCAACGGTATGAGCAGGTATTGGAGACCAGGCCCAAGGTAATGCAGCGCGTACCGCTCTATCTCATCGCGTCGTATCTGGGTGTAACCCCCGAAGCGCTCTCTCGCATTAGACGCAGACTATCGGAACGGAGCTCCGAAACTTCTTGATCTGGGTCAAGGCATGGGACTGATGGATTGAGCGAAGTTCGTACCGAAGAACAGCAAACAATCTCAGGAGTCATCATGTCAAGGTATTTCATTACTGTGAGCCTATTGATCGTGCTCAGCATTCTTCCCACGATCGCACAAGATTCGGTAAGCACCGGCGGACAGGTTATTCGAGGAACGGTACTTGATGCCGTTTCAAATGCTCCGATCACGGGCGCAACAGTGGCCGTCTTCATGAATGGGAAGAGAATAAAGGGTGCCGTCGTGAAGAAGAATGGCACGTTCCGCGTTGCCAAATGTGCCCATCGGTAGAAGAGAGCTGCGGATCACCATGATAGGCTATGAGCCATATGTAAACGATAACGTCCTTGTTACGGCTGGCAAAGAGGTGGTCCTTACCATAGCAATGAACGAATCGTATTCCACCGCAGATGAGGTTGTTGTTGTGTACGACCGTTCGATGGATGATGCCATAACGAACAGCGAGTACACGTCCGTAAGTGCTCGCGCCTTCAATCTTGAAGACACGAAGCGTTATGCCGGAGCGCTTGGTGATCCATCGCGTATGGCGCAGAATTTTGCCGGTGTTGTTGGTGCCAATGACTCGCGGAATGACATCGTTGTTCGTGGCAACTCACCGGCAGGCATGCTGTGGCAGATGGAGGGGATGATCATTCCGAATCCCAATCACTTCGGGTCGCTCAGTAGCACGGGCGGACCGGTGAGTATGCTCAACAACAACGTCCTTGATAAATCAGATTTCATGACGAGCGCTTTCCCAGCCCCTTACGGTAATGCACTGTCAGGTGCCTTTGATTTGAAGATGCGCAACGGTAATCCGGAGAAGTATGAGTTTGTGGGGCAGGTTGGCTTCAATGGATTTGAGCTAGGCGCAGAAGGTCCGATGTGGGATCAGAGCTCATTCCTCGTAAACTATCGGTACTCGACCCTCGGTGCGTTCAAAGCTCTTGGAATCAACTTTGGAACTGGCTCTGCTGTACCAGACTATCAGGATGTCAACATCAAGCTTGCAACAAAGATCGGAGAGGCTGGTACGTTAACGCTGTTCGGTACTGGTGGCAAGAGTGACGTGGCCTTTTACGGTGCAGATGTTGATACGACGCAGGTGGATCTCTACGGAGATCCGGACAGGAATACAAAGGTTGACTATCAAACAGGATGGTTGGGTCTTTCTTATGACCACACACTAAGCGAGAACACCTTCTTCAAGGTCCTCGTTGGGGCATCGGGCACCCACGAAACGTATAAAGGGGATTCTCTTGATCCTGTTTCACGAGCTGCCTATCACGATGAAGAGGCGGAGCTCACCACAACGCGGTACAGCGTTGCGGGAAGTCTTCGACATAAGTTTTCGAATCGCGCCTCTGTCATCGGCGGTTTCTTTGTCGATAGAACAAACTACTATCTCTATCGGATCGAGGATATCAAGCTCCCTACGGAGACCGTGAACATTAACATTCAGGACAATGCAACGTTGTCACAGGCATATGCACAAGTTCGGGCTCGTGTAACGGAAGATCTAACGCTGAATGGTGGTATTCATCTACAGCACTATACGCTCGGCAATGCAACATCAGTTGAACCACGCGCCGGTATAACATGGAGTCTTTCACCGAGCATGTCGATCAATGCCGGCTATGGTCTCCATAGTCAGGCACAGAATATTTACGTCTACAATGTGCAGGCCCCTTCATCCAATGGTGAGCTCGTCAGGTCGAATCTAGATCTTGGCTTTACGAGGAGCCATCATGCGGTGTTGGGATATGACTGGTTTGTCAATAACGATATCAGAATCCGACTTGAAGGGTACTATCAATGGTTGTTCGACGTCCCGGTAGAGACCGTTTCTTCGAGTTTCTCTGCTATCAACACGGGAAGTACCTTTACTCCAAGTAACCGTGCTAATCTTGCGAACAATGGAACTGGCAGTAATGTGGGACTAGAGCTCACAGTAGAGCACTTCTTTCGCAATGGATTCTACTTCCTCGTTACCGGATCATTGTTTGATTCGCGATACGTGGGCTCGGACGGTATTGAGCGCAACACCGCCTACAACTCCAAGTATGTGGCAAACATCCTCGGCGGAAAGGAATTTCGCGTTGGCGAGAACAATGTCCTTGCAGTGAATCTAAAACTGAGCACTACAGGAGGCAGGTATCTAACACCTATAGACCTCGAAGCGTCAAAGACGCAGGGGAAGACCGTCTATGACGAGTCTCAAGCATACACAGATCGTCAAGCGGCATACTTCCGTGCAGACTTCCGTATCTCGTACCGAATTGAATTCGGCTCATCAACGATGGAGTTTGCGTTGGATCTACAAAATGTCACGAACCACCAAAACGTTTTCCTGGAGAGATACAACCCACGTACCGGTGGCATCACCACCGAGTACCAACAAGGGTTCTTTCCAGTTCCTACGTTTAAGTGGACGTTCTAACGTATCACGGTAATCATCGTCACGGTTGTTACTCGTTCCCACACAACGGAACCAGTGAGGTCCACCAATTGCAAATCAACGTTCGTTACGGTTGAGAGTCCAATCGTGATGTTCGCATCTGTTGTTGCGGGGTTTGGCCATACGGAGATCGATGGTGCAGGTGCGCCGGCAGTAACAACATCTTCTTCGACATCTGTTGTAATAACCGTTGCTGTGCGCCCCTTGCCCATATCATAGAACGTACCGCTGGCTGTCTTACGCAATGCGCAACAACGTACCATGTATTGTATGGAGCCTTCGTTGACGATGGAATCTGTGTAGGTCAATGCTGTGATCGGGTACTTTGTAAGGGGCGTCCACCGGCGTGCGCCTGCAAGCTTACGATACACAAGGTAGGCCTGCACGTCGCCCGTAGGTTTTGTCCATGAGAGTTGCACCTTGTGAGGATACACGGTTTGACCGGTTACAGTGCCAATTGCTGCTACCGGCTTTGTAACAGCACGCAATGAAGGGTCGCCCATCAAGGCAATATGCAGATTGCGATCACCTGTTGTAGAGACACTTAGTCCATTGGGCATCACAACGATGTTGGGAGTGTAGTTGCCAAAGTTGCTGCCTACTATTGGTCGGTTGTTTTGTGAGATGCGTGTGCTATAGCCGATAGTCTCACCAAGGGCCATATGATGGATGTACCAATGAGGTCGGCCGGACCAGCCGCACGTCAATACTCGAGGTTGCGTGGCAATGGCTGACCGCATAAAATTATTTTTTGTGTTCCAATCACCAAAGTAGCTTCCAAAGAGCATGGTAAAGACGGCGTTAACGGGCTTGGTAGCAAGGTCTGTGGACGTGCCGATGCCTCCGGCGGAGACATCAGTACCACCGCCACAGCCATATCCTAGGAGCATGGTTGTGGGCCCTGCAAGATCGTTAAAGAAGTCGCCGGCCTTTACTGCTGTATCGGCACCAAACACGCTGAAGGATCTCCAGGCAGATGATGCGAACAGTTCGCCATACGTTCCAAAGTTATCATCGATCACGCCACCCATCTTCACGTTCCATTGATCGGTGCGATACGCGTGATCTTTTTGCAAGTACGCTTGAAGAAGTTCTGTTTCGCTCTTTGCAAACACAGGCATGTCAAAGAAGTCAACACGTCCAATGGGGATGTCAACATCGGTGATCCATTGACTCGGGTCAAACTTCCCGTCGCCCGGAACATTCTCATTAGCCGGCCTACTTGCATTCATCACGTTTGTAAAACTGTCGTTATACACACCATCTACGTCGCCATACACTCCGTCTGCCGGCCATGCACCCACATGATCGGGGTGACCATCAGGTGCAATGTTGCCGCCGTATGGTACGGGTACACGTCCAACGAGGAACACGCCACCAAGGTCCTTCTGCCCATCAGTCCATTCTCGTTTGATTAGGTCGCGCACGGCCGTGACCTTGACACTATTGAACGCCTCGGCACGCGGAACACCGAGCACTGTTACTTCCCAACCTTCGTTTTCGAGATCCTGTTGAAGGAGCGTTAGACCCGGCTTCAATGGATTGAGCATCGTAGAGTCCACAAGCACGAGCATGCGTTCACGAGGGGCAGGGGGCGCAGCAATACCCGTGAGGATATAGCCTGTGGCATAGAACCACCGATAGATCGGTTTTTTCGCCGCTGAATCATACCCGACTTGCGCCTTGCTGTACCGAAAGACTCTGTACTCGTAGGCTACACCGCGTGTGATCTTGGGATCTGTCCACTGGGTGCCCCCTCCAATAATGGAGTCCAGCACTGCCACAGGAAACGAAGCGTCGTCCTTGTTCTTCCGCCAGATATAGACCAATTCCTGAAACGTTTCCTTGTTCCACTGTAAGGTGATGCGTGGGGTGGGCTGGTCTACAACCGTAGCCGAGAGCATCACAGCCATCTCCTTGGGTACTTGCGCTGATGCAGGTGGTACAAAAAGAAGGCCCACAACCAAGAATGATACGAGGGTCACAAAATGAGTCATAGCGAACTGCCCAAATAGTGGTGCGTTAAGCCCCTAAGATACTATCAAAGGGGCTCCGTGAAACTACGGAGTTCGTATCTTGCTTGGTGCAGTAACCACTTGCCTTGCAATTGGTTCTTCCCTGAGATATCACCAGATCGGATTCGCCTATGAGCGTTCAGCTCCGCGTTCTCGTTGCCATAGTATTTTTGACCTTTGTTGCGCCTGCCAGGGCTCAGTTTCCACCGGCATGTGATACGAGGAAGGACTGCATTGGCCAAGCCGTGACATTCACGGTGCCAAGTGGACGAAACGCCCACTTTATGGAGCTCTTAAAGAATCCAATAAAGAATCGTCAGACCGCAATGACGTTTGAGATGTGGGTTCGCGTTGAGAAACAAGCTGGGATGCGTCAGACACTTGCTGGACTATGGGGACCGAATAGCGACTTCAATGATGTGTTTATCCTCTACGTTGACGAAACGGATCAGTTGGTCTTTGAAGTGAACGGTGATCAGGGAACGCTTCAATCGCTGGACAACACCATCGTGCGAGCTTCAGCGCAAGTGCTTTATTCAGGGTGGCATCATGTAGCGGCGGTGTTCGACGGTGGGCTGTCGAGCGTGTCATTGTATATCGACGGTGTTCTCGCAGGCGGACCAGTTACGAATTCTGCGTATCCTGCGAGTTACCTGAAGCCCCTTGACAGAGCGGATCTGCCGTTGTTGATCGGTTCGTTTAATGGTGTTGCTGATAATCCAAATCTCTATCGGACACTAAAAGGTCAGGTAGACGAGATCCGTATTTGGGAACGCGTGCTCACACAGTCCGAGATCATTTGCCAGAAGGACCGATCTCTCAACGGAAATGAATCGGGACTTCGTGTCTACTTGCGTTGCAATGAGCCCGTCAATAACGTTATTCAATGTTGCGATGCTACAGGGAACGGTCATACAGGATTGTTGCGCTCAGGCGCATCCAATCAAGCATCAAACCGGGTTGTTCCCAAGACGCTTACGGTACTTCCGGCTTCGATCAAGGAAGATATCAAGTGCGATACGGTAAAGAGCTGGACGTTTACGATCTCCGATACATCGATTTGTGGCAGCGGTGCAGCCCTCGTGATGCGTGGACCTGAGAGCCCGAACTTTACGATCGTTCCTCCAAGTATTACGTTAACACCCGGCGTACCCGTTGTAATAACTGTTACCTACCGCGGCACCAACGTCGGCAACTTCATTGATACTCTCGAGATCCGTCCAACCAATCGATGCGGACTTCCAAATACTCGCGTACGATTCGAACTGAACCGTATCACGGAGATTGGGATCTCACGTGCTAGAGTCATATATGATACCCTATGGGTAGGATGCACGGCCACGAAGTATTTTGATTCGACGATTGTGATCTGCAATACGTCAGATCAATTGGGTCAGCCGCGACCTTTGACGATCCGCAGCATCAACGCCAAGGAGCCCCTTGGATACAAGGTGATTGGTACAACATTCCCGTTTATCCTTGCCCCGGGGCAGTGCACGACGATCGTTGTTCGTTGCCTCGTGCGGGACACCACTGCTGATTATTTAGATACGCTCAACATCGTATCTGATGATAGATGTCAAAGCACTCCCGTTCGCATTTCACTTGTAGGTAGATCGCAAGAGGTGATCTCCATTCGAACTGCAGACGGACAGGCGCGTCTTGACACGATGAGGTTTGAACCGACGTGTCCGGGACTTTTGAGCTCTCCGCAAAACTATGCATGGCAGAACCTTACGCTTACACCGATGCAGATCGATACCGTGATCGTACCAAAGGACTTCACGCATTATCGAATTCGCTTCCCGTTCAAGCTCTTGCCTAAAACAGGATATCCTACCAACGCCGTTCGGTTCCTACCACGTCAGCCGGGTATTGTTGTTGACTCCATTATCATTCGTACCAGCATTCAGGGTTGTATCATTGAGAAGAAGATCTACGTTACCGGACGAGGTCTCGACAACAAGGTTGAGTGGTCTATTAATGGTGTTGTGGACTTCGGCAATGTGATCGTAGGTCAGCAGAAAACCCTCACAGTCCGCGCCCGAAACAACAGTAAGTTCGATGCCCTCAATGTGGCATTGTATGTGGAGCGTGGTGAGTCATTCGCACTTCTCAACGGGACGGGTAGGAATATCAAGCCCGGTGACTCTACCACTATACCGGTAACATTCAGACCGATCGATTCCTTGGACTATATCGATAGACTCTGTCTCTTTGAAACTCGGTGTTATACTGTTGATTGCATTGATCTCAAGGGCAAGGGTATTCTACAGACCTTCCGCTCCAGTCCCCTCGTTCTTGAAACAGAGAACGTGATCGCATGTCAACAGAGAAAAGATTCTGTCTACATTGTGAACCTCACAAATACTGCCGCTACAATTGACTCACTCACGTTTGTTGACCAAAGCGGCGGCAGACTTACCATTCTCGATCCGGCATTGCCGTGGGTCAATAAGGCAATTACCATACCTCCTAGAGACTCCACGTTATTCGTAACGCAATACACACCGAATGATGTAACACAGGATCGTGCCGATCGTGCATTCATTCGGTACCGATCAATAGACAGGGCTGAATGGCAGGTGCAGATGATCGGAACATCTGCAACGCCGAAGTTCTTTGTAACGCAGTTTACGGCACTCGGTACGGTGGAAGTGGGAGACACTCGACGAGCACAGATCATCGTTGAGAATACATCGTCATTGTCGGTTCGGCTCGATAGTCTGACAATTGGTGCCGGCTATGTTATCCTTGGAACCAGCCGCCCCTTGCCGCTCACCTTAGCGCCACGAGATTCCATTCGCGTGGATATCGAATTCCGCCCGGATGCAGCCAGAACATTTGACGCGGACCTTGTTGCATACTCGAGTGATCCGTGTGTTATCAAGGGGGTGGGCAAGCTCAACGGTCGCGGCGTGATCATTAAACTTGAAAGTGCCTTAAGCCTCGTCAACTTCGGATATGTTCGTCCATGTGAGTGTATTGAAAGAACGATCGAACTCCTCAACGGGTCGCTTGTTTTCGATATGACTGTTGACTCGATGTGGATTGATTCTACGGGAGTGCCTGGTGGAAAGCCGCAGTTCTATTCGTGGACATCGAAATTCTCGCCGTTAGGTAAGGTACCGTATACGATTCCTCCTGGTGAGCGGGATACGGTTATCATTTCCTTCTGTCCGCGCACTCCTGCAGAAATTGCACAGACAGAATGCAAGGCTGCGATGCACATTAAGGCCCGCGGATCTCAGTGGAGTGCTCAGCTAGAGACCTTCCTCTTCGGTAAGAGGTCGCTGACATTTAGACCAACGCCATCTGTTGTGCAATTCCCATTCGGCGTGGTAGACATCCTCAGTCCTACGGCCTTGAGCGTTGTTGTGAAGATCCCTGACTACACTGTTAACCCTAGCCAAGATCGCGTTGTTATTGATTCAATAACCTTTGAGCCGAACGAACGGGTGTTCTTCCTCGATACGCCCCTTACGTATCCTCAGGTCATTAATCCGGGTGACTCGCTCGTCGTCACGATGCGCCAGCGCCCACGTGCGCCACGTCCGTATCAGGCGCGTTTGAAGATGTGGATGAGTCAGCCCTGCGTTGGCTGGGATACTACCGTCCTCGTTAAGGGAGGGGGCTTTGCACAAACAAAGGGACTCCAGTTTACCTTCGACCCGAAGCGTGCCTTGCCCGACACGTTCGCTATGGTGTCGTGCGACACGATAGCTGTTCCGATATACAGCACGATCAATATCGATGCATCCGTTCTTGATATTGGAATGCGAGTGGACTTCGACTCGTCACAGTTGCGACTACTTGACGTAACCTCAAAGATCATTGGTACTACATGTAAGTCTGCAACCGGTGGCGTTCAGTACTCACCATCCATTAGCGTTGCACCATCCATCTATGGCGGCCAGCAGATAACGTGTAAGAACTTCTGCGGCATCGATTCGCTCGCCCCATTCGCAGTGATGCGATTTGTGACCGTTGCGAATAATCGCGCTAACAGCAGACTTACGATCGATAGCGTCAATTTTGATACAGAAGACGTTATCCTCTTCCGTCTCATTGCTACAGGTGATAAAGGCACGATCCTCGCGTTGAAGTCCGAGATTCAGATTCGACAAGCAACTGCATTTGATTCAGTGGCAATCCTTAACTGTGTAGACAAAACGATAACGGTGTTCAACACCGGAGACATCGCCAATACGCTTGACCGACTCTTGGACCTACCCCTGTATACAAGCATTACAAGTACTGTCCCGGCATTGGGCGATTCCGTGAACCCTGGCGACTCGGCCGTTGTGACCTTGCGGTTCTGCCCACGCAGTGAGCGTTTCATCGATACCAACGTTATCGCCGTCAGCTCCTATCCGTGCGAAACACGTGATACAACACCAGTTACCGGATACGGATATGCCCCAGAGCTAGATGTAGCAATGGTTCCTACGAGAACGTTCTTTGTTCCTGATTCGCTAACCGGAATCATTGGTGATACCATCGAAGTACCGGTGATGATCGATAAGGATCTCTCTGCAACATATCAGGGAATTACCTACTTCCTGAATGGCGTCAACATTGACGTGAAGGTAGATCATGCTCCACGTTCACTGAAGTTCATTGATGCCTCGTTCCTCGCTGAACCCACCGCAACAACCGTGGTCACAAGCCTCGGATCGGTAGTCCTCGAGATTCGCGCCGCAGATACTATTCTAGCGGGGCCGATCGCCAAGTTCCGCTATGTTGTTATGGTTCCGGAGTTTCAGACAACGGACATAGCTGTGGCTGCGAGTGGTTTCTTGTCGGACTCCTTGCAGTTCCTCGATATTGTTCCTACAGGGGGCAGTGCACCGTTTGTAACGGGCGGACGCTGTGACATCACGGTTGTGAAATATGCTACGGTTGGTGTTCCAAGAATGTCGGTGCACCCGCAACCTGTTCGAGAAGATGCTGTTATCACCTTCCGTATGCAAGAGACTGTTCCTGTTACGCTCGATCTCGTTGATGCACGTGGTGCTATTGTGAAGAGCTTGCTCGACGGCTCCATCGTACTTCCTGGCGGGGAGTACAGCGTCCGAGTAGGGACCACGGAACTTGCCGGTGGCGTTTACTTCGTTCGCATCAATGCAGGGGTCTTCACAGCAGCATCTTCCTTCATCATTGCCAAGTAGTAGTGGAATGATCGATGTTGTTGTTCTCGGCGCTGGCGCTGCAGGCTTACACTGTGCCGCATTCGCTGCGGCAACAGGGAAGCGCGTTGTTATCCTCGAGCACAACACGTTGCCCGGAAAGAAGATCCGGATCTCCGGTGGAGGCCGCAGTAACTTCACCAATCGAGAGGTCACGCATCATAACATGATCTCGCGTAATCCGGAGTTCGCGCGTTCTGCATTGTCGCGATACACACCTCAAGACTTCCTAAACCTCGTTGACCGCTACGGTATTCAATGGCACGAGAAAAAGCTAGGTCAGCTCTTCTGCGATGAGTCGGCCCAACAGATCATCGACATGCTCGTGCAAGAGTGCGTTGCGTTTGGCGTAGAGATCCACTATGGAGTAGACATTCAACGTGTGAATAAGTCCGATCACTTTGTTGTGACAACTCGCGAAGGAGATCTGGAAGCTCTCAACGTTGTCGTTGCAACGGGTGGCCTTAGCATTCCAACACTGGGCGCATCGAATCTCGGCTATCGCATTGCCACACAGTATGGGCTGCCACTTGTGCCAACGGCACCGGCATTAGTGCCCCTTACCTTTGACAAGAGCTATGGCGAGAGATGGAAGGGGCTTTCCGGCATCAGCGTTGACGCCGTAGTGTCCGCGAATAACATTTCATTCCGTGAGAACATCCTCTTCACCCATAGGGGGCTGAGTGGTCCAGCAATCTTGCAGATCTCTTCCTATCTCGACGAGAGAGAAACGTTCACAGTGGATCTATTGCCTGACGATACGCTCGAATCACTTGTCCACGATCTACCGAGTGAAAAGCGCCATCTGTCTACAATTCTTTCCCAGCGATTGGCGCAGCGTGTACTCGAGCATTGGGAAGATCCCATTCTGGACAAGCCCGTAAACAGTGTTCAGAAGAAGCAGCTGGAGCTGAGCATCCATGCACTCAAGAACTGGTCACTCACCGCACACGGAAATGAAGGATATGCCAAGGCAGAGGTCACCAAGGGTGGAGTGGACACTGCGTGTTTATCGTCAAAGACCATGGAGTGTAGGAACGTTCCTGGACTCTTCTTCATCGGCGAAGTAGTAGATATTACCGGTTGGTTAGGGGGCTATAATTTCCAATGGGCCTGGTCAAGCGCGTATGCTGCCGGCACCGCAATAGCAGAAAGGTAACTGACGTATGTTGATCAGTAAGCGAATCACGCTCGAATCCGTATGGCTGTTCGGTGGTAAGAACATTGTGAGAACCTTTGCCCTCAGCGCCTTCGTTGTAGCGTTGTATCAGTTTCTTGATTTGCACATTCTTGCCATTCCTTTTTTGCCTATCGCAACAATTGGTACTGCCGTTGCCTTCTACATCGGATTCAAGAACAATCAAGCGTATGACCGGCTATGGGAGGCCAGGAGGTTGTGGGGAGGGATCACCAATACAAGTCGTACGCTTGCGGCCTCAGTGATCTCGCTCGTTGAGGATAAGCAGAAGCAGAGAGCATTCCTCAACCGACATATTGCCTACGTGAATATCCTCCGCTTGCAATTGCGCAAGACCATCCCTTGGGCAACCAATAGAGAAGACTATCACCGACGTTATGTTTCTGCCTCGGAGGAAGTTCAAGAGTTTGACACAGCTATTGAAGCCCTCTTTCAACATCTCGATAAGGTGGAGATTTATGAAAAGGTGAAGCATAAAGGGAACATCGCTAGCTATACCTTGCATGTTCAGTTCAATGTGATCACCAAGATGAAGAGAGAGGGCATTCTCGACGAATACGAACATAGTGATATAACAAAGCTTCTGGGCGAGTTATACAACCTGCAGGGGGGGTGCGAACGAATCAAGACTACGCCGCTATTCAGACAGTACAGCTTGTTCAGTAGAATATTTGTGCAATTGTTCATCCTCCTCCTGCCCTTTGCCCTACTAACGGAGATGGCAAAGATTGGGGAGCACGGTGTGTGGCTGGTTGTACCCTTTACGGTCCTTATCTCATGGGTGTTCATGACCATGGAGCAAATCGGAGAGGCCAGTGAGAACCCATTTGATAATGGATCTACAGATACTCCTATGTCGACCATTTGCAGAAACATTGAGATCGACATCTTGGAGATGCTGGACGAAACAACCCTTCCTGATAGAGTTGAACCTTTCAACGACGTATTGCTGTAACCGGAGCGCCCCATGAAAAAGAAGGACCGACTTTCCATCATTCGACAACATTATCCGAATGCTCAAACGACCATCGACAGCGTCAATGCATTCATTGACTTTGTTGAAGAACACCTAGATATAGAACCAGCTCAAGTAATGTTGGCCGACAGTATTTGCAGTGATGACGTCAACTCCATCCAGTATCCGGTTCGAACCCAGGAGTTTCTTGGGCCGTTTAAGATGGGCGGATTAGACGGGTATCCATTCACCGGACTCACTGGAATGGGTGCGTTTGCTAGTCATGTGCCTGATGAAGGGGCTGTTGGTATCTACTATGGTCCGCACATCGGAATTTCCCGGCACGGCGTGATCGGTGAGATCGCCCGCCACGGACAAGGTACTACGAGTGGCTGTTGTGGCGCTGCGAAAGGCGCATTGAAGAAACTGATGAACAACGAGATACAGGACGGTCACGTAACCGACCTAGACTATCAGATGAACACAATAGAGCAGATTCTCTTTCGAGAGAGTGATCGAATACTCAGTGCGGTGCAGCCACTTAAAGAAGCTACAGAGGTTATCTACGAGGCTATCGACAGACACATTGAGGAGCTTGTGGCCCGCACTACCTACAATTGCAAGTACCTCGTGTTGCTTGGAGCCATACATATCAACAGCGATCACAACATTGGTTCATTCAACGAAATGCGGAAGTTCGATGTGATTGATCTCAAGTCTGGAGTACGTGAGCATTTCTATGATCAAAGCAAAAGGTAGCGCGGTCATCATAGACCACGCTACCTTCTACAGTAGTGACTTCTAGATTTACGCTAGATCAAATCTATCGAGGTTCATCACCTTGTTCCAAGCGGTAACAAAGTCACGAACGAACTTCTCTTGAGCGTCATCGCAGGCATACACCTCAGCTAGGGCGCGTAGCTCGGAGTTGGAACCAAACACTAGGTCTGCACGCGTACCCGTCCAACGCACCGCACCTGTTTTGCGATCTACGCCTTCATAGATGCCCGACGTTGTTGATGCGCGCCACTCCGTTGCCATATCCAACAGGTTTACAAAGAAGTCGTTTGTAAGACTTCCGGCGCGATGTGTGAGTACGCCATGAGTAGCCCCGTTCACTGTGACGTTTAGTACGCGGAGTCCACCCACAAGCACCGTCATCTCCGGCGCTGTAAGCGTTAGCAGTTGTGCCTTGTCAACGAGGAATTCCTCGGCAGCCCCCTTCACATCGGCTTTTACAAAGTTTCTGAATCCATCGGCAAGGGGCTCAAGAACACCAAACGACTCAACGTCCGTTTGAGCTTGCGTTGCATCTACTCTACCCGGAGTAAACGGAACAGTGATAGAATGTCCGGCAGCCTTGGCCGCATCTTCTATCGCAACACATCCACCAAGCACGATAAGATCAGCAAGAGAGATTGAAGATGTAGAGCGTACCTTCTCTAACGCACTGATAACACCAGCGAGCTTTTGTGGTTGATTTGCTTCCCAGTCCCTCTGTGGTGCGAGGTTGATGCGTGCGCCATTGGCGCCACCGCGCATATCCGATCCACGGAACGTCGATGCAGATGCCCATGCAACACTTGCGAGGTCGGATGTAGAAACACCTGTGGCTCTGATTGCATTCTTGAGTTGTTCGATCTCAGCTGCCGAAACGAGTGCATTGTTCGCTGCAGGGAGTGGGTCTTGCCAGATGAGTTCATCTGCTGGAACTTCGGGACCAAGATATCTTGCACGTGGACCCATATCGCGGTGGGTGAGCTTGAACCACGCGCGCGAAAACGCATCGGCAAACGCGTTATGATCGTTCAGGAACCTGCGCGAAATCTGCTCATAGACAGGATCGAATCGCAAGGAGAGATCTGCAGTCGTCATCATCGGTCGGTGCTTCTTAGAAGGATCGTGAGCATCGGGGATCATGTCTTGCTCTTCCACGTCCTTTGCAAACCACTGCCATGCGCCTGCCGGACTCTTCCCAAGTTCCCACTCATACTTAAACAACATTTCAAAGTAGCCATTGTCCCACGTTGTTGGATTTGGTTTCCACGCACCTTCAATGCCACTCGTGATAGTATCTCCACCCTTGCCGCTGCCCATTGAATTGCGCCATCCAAATCCCATTTCTTCTATCGGTGCACCTTCAGGTTCTCTGCCCACGTG
>JAPLFN010000126.1:0-1510 GCA_026390655.1 Candidatus Kapaibacterium sp. | reverse complement strand
CCGGCAACAAGGGCAACAGTCTCTTCGTCGTTCATTGCCATTCGAGCAAACGTCTCGCGAACGTCCTTGCCCGAGGCTACCGGGTCGGGGTTGCCATTAGGGCCTTGAGGGTTCACATAGATAAGTCCCATCTGCACAGCAGCTAGGGGGCTTTCCAGTTCTCTATCACCCGTATAGCGTTTATCTCCAAGCCACTCCGCTTCTGCACCCCAATAGACATCTTCTTCAGATTCCCAGATATCGGCACGTCCGCCGCCAAAGCCAAAGGTTGGCAGACCCATTGATTCAATCGCAACATTACCTGCGAGGATCATCAAGTCGGCCCATGAGATCTTCTTCCCATACTTCTTCTTTATCGGCCAGAGGAGTCGGCGTGCTTTATCCAGGTTCCCATTATCCGGCCAGCTATTAAGAGGAGCAAACCGTTGATTGCCCGTGCCACCGCCGCCGCGACCGTCAGATGTGCGATACGTACCTGCAGCGTGCCACGACATTCTGATGAAGAGTCCACCATAGTGTCCCCAATCCGCCGGCCACCAATCTTGTGAATCCGTCATCAGCGCGCGAAGATCATTCTTGAGTGCTGCATAGTCGAGCGTCTTGAATTCCTCCGCGTACGAATTGAGTTTCAATTGATTCGGCCACCAATCACGATTACGTGTACCCGATCCCGCACCTTGTTTGTTAGAGCCGCCATGAACGGGGCATTGAGCTGAGTCTTGTTCCATTGTAATTCACCATTGGTTATTGATTATCGAACTTCACAAAATTACGACAAAGCAAACCGACGGCGGTAGAACGCCCGCAGCGCACTTCAAGTTCCGGTCTAGGAGATGGGGGAGATTCCGCACCCCTTGACCATCCAAATCCTCACGCAACTACCCACCGGACTGTATAAATTGCCGTCGTTCTACGTGCAATGCTAGTTTGCAGTTGCCTGTGAGTTGGAGTGCAATATCAGGTGATCACTCTTACGGATATGGATTGTCAGGTAGCGTGGAATATCCAGTCACCAACCTTTATGAATCTGTCAAGATTTAGCCTCGAGAAACTGTACTTCGATTGTATTGATGAGGATGGAAACTGCTTCATTCTATACTGGGCTGATCTTAGAATATCCTTTCTAAGGCTCGTGTATTCCGGCTTGATATTTTCCAATACCGAGGGAGCGTGTCTCGATAAATCATCTTTTAAACAATTGCCAAGACCTGCAGTGACTGACTTGTTGCATTTCAATAGTCCTCAACTGAAGATAGTTGGTGACTGGGAAAGATTGGATGCGCCGATGTCAATACTGCTGTACACCGACAAAAAGGGAAGAGAAGTGTTCTGGAATTGTCATCATCCTAAAACACGTACAACTATTGTTCTTGAGTTCAAGTCCGTAGTGCAACACGTCGTTTGTTGTGAAAATACAGTTGATTCGGTGACTTGAAGCCAAGTCGTTTCCTTGGTCTGTTGTTCAATCGATCTTCGACCCATCGGATCTCTTGATCTGTAACGCTTTCCA
>JAPLFN010000102.1:26284-75998 GCA_026390655.1 Candidatus Kapaibacterium sp. | reverse complement strand
ATCGGCAATCGACGGATCTGAGTATGACGTCTGCACTTCTTTCCGGTGGACTCACAACTGGATCAACATCTGTGTCGTGGCTCGGTGGTTGGGTTGACAAGAGTTTTGGTGCAGGGTTGTTCTATTCACCACGATTTCCCAACGCATGGGAGCGGACAGTGACGTGGCTTGCAGGTGCAAAGGTCTCTGCTCCGATCTCCAGTGCATGGACCACAACCGTGACCGGACTCTATAGAAGAAACAGTGATGAGTTCCTGCTCGTGCGCGATGATCCCGGTTTCTATCGAAACACACACACAACAAACTCCGCAACGGTTACGGCTCTTGCTACGACCTCGTTTTCATTTATGACGCTAACACTCGGCGGCGAAGCTGGAACAGATAATATCGTGAGCTCCAACCTGGGGGATCACGATCGCGTCCGAGGTGGTTTATCGTTTGAATTACGCGGCGTGCTCACAGACGAGATCACTGCAACGGCGGGATACAATCTCATGGCGTTTTCGGACCGGACTCCGGGCCAGGGCTACGGTGCAGATATCCAATGGCGACCTTCAGAGCAATACAGACTCTTTGCAACAGTCAACAGAAGCTATAGAATCCCAACCTATACAGAACTCTATTACACCGATCCTACAACGCGAGGAAATGCAGCACTCCGTCCTGAAAATGCGACAACCTTTGAAGTAGGGGGCAATGCAGGTATCGGCGATGTGGACGTTCGCCTTTCCGGATTCCTTCGCAATGGACATGACCTCATCGACTACGTTCAGCAAGACACGGTGCTCTACTATGTAGCACAGAATATTGAACAGGTGAATGTCCGTGGTGTAGAAGGTGTTGTAACATTACCGGTGCAGCGTATGTGGGCTGCTTCGCCCCTTACGTTGTTGCAATGGACGGTGAACTATGCATATGTGTCTTCCTCGGCTTCAGCTACTACTCGATACACGCGTGATCAGTTGCGCTGGCAAAGCATCATCAGAGCCGATGTTACTCTTCCGTTGGACGTGCTTTGCACGTTCACTGTGCGAATTGTGGAACGGTATACCGACGGTGTAATGCGTGGCATCGGAGACCTCCGCATTCAAAGGAGTTTCGGTG
Source organism: Candidatus Kapaibacterium sp. (assembly GCA_026390655.1). Classification (GTDB taxonomy): domain Bacteria; phylum Bacteroidota; class Ignavibacteria; order Kapaibacteriales; family Kapaibacteriaceae; genus UBA10438. The sequence goes on along the minus strand of JAPLFN010000102.1, from coordinate 74,894 downwards.
GCTTTCGCGTCCTAGCAGAAGCTTCCAATCTTTGGAACACCTCCATGATCGAGGCAGGATGGGTACCAATTGCACCGCGGTGGTTCAGAGCGGGGATCGAAGCCGCGATCTACTAACGTACCACAACGAAACGTGTGGAGCCCTCTGGACCGTTGATCGTATAACTGCCTGTGGCAAGCATAGGCAGGTGAAAACGTTGTTCTGTTGAAGACGCAACAACCGTTGCTACAAGACTACCATTCGCCGAGTATAACCGATACGTTCCATCATGGAGAAGCCCCTTTAGGTGCACGTAGGGGGCGTCCCACGAAGCACGCAGAGTGGTTGAAGTTTCGTCATCCACACCTGCCTGCACATCACCGAGGATCACGTCTACGAACGACGGAAGGTGATCAGACGCACACTTGAGTGCTGCGGCCATCTCTGCACTTACACGTGTATTGGTAGGAACATCAATCGCGTCGTTAAGTCGTGGCACGCCATCATTGCCGAACGGAGTATAGGTGCTCGAGATCACACGTGGGCTAAGTGTTTCGCTAGCGAGAATGAGATCGAATCGATCATCGAGTCCGCCGTCAACACCTCCTCCACATGATCCTAATGTGACCTTCCTTGTGCACTGCGTGTAGATGCTAGCAAAAGCAGCGTCGTTTCTACGCCAGTTATTCCCAAGAGGGTCCACAAATTTTCGTGACGCCGTTGGGCCCACAAGCGCTGTGTACGCCTGTTCGCTTGGTGAGTAGATGTTGAAGTCGCCGGAAATGATCACACGTTGTCGCAGAGACATCGAGTTGATCAAGGTGGTGATCTCACTGAAACGCTGCGCTGCCTCTGTTGTACCGTCAGATGCTTTGAGGTGCACTGAGTACACAACGATGGTGTCGGCAAGCACCGCATCGTGAGGTCGAAGGGCCAGTGTGACCTCGAGTATGTTTCGCAAGTCCGTTGGAATAACGCGCGTACTAACAAGGTCAAACATCGACTGATCGTAAAAGACGAGGCTTTCCGTATCAGGACCTTCGATGTAGGGTGAGACAGCAAAGGGCGCCCACGTGAATACTTCAGAAACAAAGCGAGGTCCTACTGTGTTGTCTTCCACCTCCTGACTCAGCATAATGTGAGGCCTGATGCTATCGAGGATTCTCTTGAACTGCGGTATGCGTCCGTCTTCGTTGCTCTGCGAGAACTTCAGCAGGTTATAGGAACAAACCCGAACGGTGTCAAGGGCCTTGAGCTGCGCAATGGCCAAGATCAGCATGCAAACGAGGATGGCTTTTCTATTCATAGCCCTAATTTGCAAAAATGGTAACAACACGAGACGTGGTACGGTTCTGGATCCCGTTGAGCTTCACCTGGATGATGATGTCCGTTGAGGGCCCCATCCTTACGTCGTTCATTGCTCGCCTGCCATTTGACAAGGTGAATCTAGCTGCATACGGTGTAGCGGTAGCACTGGCAATGTTCATCGAATCTCCCGTGATTCATCTTTTGAGTACGTCTGTAGCGCTTGCCAGAGATCGCGCCTCGATGATCGCACTGCGATCTTTCACCTATAGGATTAATGCCCTTGTGACGCTCGGCATGGCCATCGTGAGCATTCCGTGGGTATATGACCGAGTGGCATACGACATGATTCATCTACCAACCGATGTTGCAACGATTATGTATACCGGCTTCGTGTGCATGATCCCATGGCCGGCGGCAATTGGCTATAGGCGCTTCTACCAAGGCCTTCTGATCCGAAACGGGAAAACGCGCTTAGTAGCGTATGGTACTGTGGTGCGTCTCTTAGCAATGCTGAGTTCAGCGCTCGCTCTCATGATTGGTTCCGATCTTCCTGGTGTAGTAGTGGGGACGTTGAGTTTGACCATCGGGGTGATGTGCGAGGCAATTGCCACTCGGTACATGGTGAAGGACGTCATGCACATGTACGAGAGCGCTGTGGAAACAGGCGGCGTTGGACTTACAACTACGGAGATCGTCAGATTCTGGTTGCCACTAGCAGCGACTTCAGCAATTGGATTTGCTGTGATGCCAATGCTCGCGTTCTTCATGAGCAGAGCGCCTGATGCTTTGGCATCTCTGGCAGTTCTACCGGTAGTTGATTCTTTCGTCTTCTTCTTTAGAAGCTTTGGATTCTCCTATCAAGAGGTGGGCATAGCGATGATTGGCGATCGTCAACAAAACTATAGGGCTGTGCGCGCGGTCGGCATTCGCATCATTATCGGCACCACGTTGATTCTTGCCTGCATAGCATTCACACCTCTATTGGGCATGATCTATCAGTCGGTGTTCGGGCTTCGTCAAGAGTTGGCTTCGTTTGCCCTCGTGCCCACAATGATCCTCGTGGTTCTTCCATCGATTGCTGTGGCCTATTCCCTGTATCGGTCGGTCCTGATCACAGCGCGCCAGAATGTCAAAGTCACCATCTCCACTGCTCTTGAGGTAGGGGGAATTGCCCTCACCATGATCATACTGGTGACCTTTACCCAGCTTAATGGCGCACTGTCCGCAGCCTTTGCCATGGCCTTCGGGCGAATTACCTCCACCATCTACCTAAAATGGAGTGCTGGGGCTATTCTCACGAGTCGTTAGGAGGCTTACGTTCGGTATCTTTGACCCCTTATGGCACCACTTCTTGAGGTTCGCAACCTCGTAACGGAATTCCGCTCGGATGTCTATGATGTCAAAGCGGTCAATGACGTCTCGTTCACGGTTCACAAGGGCCGTACTCTCGGCATCGTCGGTGAATCCGGATCCGGAAAATCCGTGACGAGCCTAAGCGTGATGCGCCTCATTCAAACGCCGCCCGGGCGTATAACAGGTGGCAAGGTTCTCTTCCACGAGGACGATGCGTCTGTAACAGATCTGCTGAAGATCTCCGAAGAGAAGATGCGGACCTACAGAGGCAACAAGATCGCAATGATCTTTCAGGAGCCGATGACGTCACTCAACCCAGTTTTCACCTGTGGTGATCAGATCATTGAGGCCATTCGGTTGCACCAGAAGGTGAGTAAGGAAGAAGCTCGAGTTCGAACACTGCACCTGCTCAATGAAGTGAAGCTGCCTCGCCCGGAAACGATGATGAAGTCGTACCCGCACCAACTCTCGGGTGGACAAAAGCAGCGGGTGATGATCGCTATGGCAATGTCATGCAATCCTTCGTTGCTCATCGCAGACGAGCCCACAACAGCGCTCGACGTGACCGTGCAGGCAACGATCCTCGATCTCATGCGAAACCTCCAGCGCGATCACGGGATGTCGATGATGTTCATCACGCATGATCTCGGCGTGATCGCGGAAATCGCAGACGATGTTATTGTGATGTACAAGGGTAAGATCGTTGAGTCCGGTACAGTCCAAGAGATCTTTGAGAATCCACAACATCCCTACACAAAGGGGCTCCTTGCATGCCGCCCACGGTTAGATAAGAAGCTCAAGATCTTACCTACGGTTCGCGACTTCATGGACGAATCGGAAACAGGTGAGATCACCGTCCGTTCGCAAGAATCAGTCGATGCACTTGTTCACCAACTTGAATTTTCTCGGGAAGAGATCGCAATTCGCAATGCGTCGTTAGCACAAGCAAAGCCACTTCTCGATGTAACAGATCTACAGGTCTACTTCCCCATCAAGTCGGGGATCTTCGGCCGCACAACCGGAAATGTTAAGGCAGTTGACGGCATAACGTTCAACGTCAAGCCAGGAGAGACACTAGGACTTGTGGGTGAATCCGGATGTGGCAAAACAACTACCGGACGGGCAATACTGCGCCTCGTTGAACCAACGGACGGTACGGTAATGTTCGACGGAAAGGATGTCCGTGGGCTGAATCATTCCGAGCTTACTTCAACGCGGAAAGATTTTCAGATCATCTTCCAGGATCCCTATTCGTCCCTTAATCCGCGACTCAGCGTGGGTAGTGCGATCATGGAGGCGCTTACAGTCCATAAAATCGGCGCAAATGATGCGGAACGCAAGGAGCATGTCCTTTATCTCCTAGACAAAGTGAATCTGCTGCCGCGACACTTCTCTAACTATCCGCACGAGTTTTCGGGTGGACAGAGGCAACGGATCTGTATCGCACGTGCATTGGCCTTGAAACCAAAACTTCTTATCTGTGACGAGAGTGTCAGTGCGCTTGACGTATCGGTTCAGGCGCAAGTATTGAACCTTCTCGTTGATTTGCGCGATGAGTTCAAGCTCACATACATCTTTATCTCGCACGATCTCAGTGTTGTAAAGTTTATCAGCGACAGGATAGCCGTGATGAATGCAGGGAAGATCGTAGAGATGGATACTTCGAATGAATTGTATGATCATCCAAAGGATGACTACACACGTCGCCTGATCAATGCAATTCCTACCGGAACACTCGAAGCGATACGAGCACGTATGAGCGCTCAGCCAATCGCATGATAGAGCTTCGTAGCATCCGAAAGTCATTTGGTCCGAAGGTGGTCCTCGATGGCGTAAATCTCACCATTCCTAATGGAAAGACCACGTGCATCATTGGTCGGTCGGGTTGCGGCAAGAGCGTCCTGTTAAAACACATCGTTGGTCTGCTTCGTGCAGATGCCGGAACAGTTATGATTGATGGAAGCGATATCAGCACCCTTCCGAAGGATGAGCTATTCGAGCTACGAAGGCGCGTTGGATATGTGTTTCAGGGTGCTGCTCTTTTTGACTCGCTTTCTGTCTTTGACAATGTTGTGATCGGTCTTGTTGAACACGGCGAAACGGATGAGCGCCTGCTTGATGCCGAAGGACGGCGCGTGTTGAGTGCCGTGGGTCTTGTTCCCGACCCAAAGAGCTTCAGCGCTTCAGTTTTTGAAGCTGAGTACGCGATCCTATCAACGAAGAAGCCAAGCGACCTCTCAGGCGGTATGAAGAAGCGGCTTGGCGTGGCGCGAGCGCTTGTGGGTCAACCGACCTATATTTTCTATGATGAGCCTACTACGGGACTAGACCCTGTAACATCTCAGCAGATAGACGATCTACTGGGCTACGTTGCCACCACGCAAAACGTAACGTCCGTGGTGATCACGCACGATATGTTCAGCGTGTACAACATAGCAGACCATGTGATTATGCTCGACAGTGGAAAGGTTCAGTTTGATGGTAGTGTGCCTCAATTGAAAGCCTCCACGGACCCTATTGTCGTGGAATTCCTCGCCAGATTCGAGCCCACTAGAAAGCCCCGTTCTTGATGACATTTTCTTCGACGTTCAATGAACTACGCTCCATTTTCGTTTTCCTGGCGCTTGTTTGCACAATAGTCGCATGTAGCATGCAAGCACAGGCGCAACTGGTGCTAACAGGTGTTAGTATCCCGGGCGTTGGATCGTTCGTGGACGCTTCGGATTATCCGGTGATCAGGGCACGATTCCGCGCAACAAGAGCAGGTCAGCCGGCAGTCTTGACTGCAACCGACATTAGTATCTTTGAGGCCAATAGATTCATTGGGGTAAATAAACTCTCGACAGAGTCACAAGGTGTCTACACAGCCGAGTTTGCAACGTCGCTCTACACTCCAGTTATTAACTCGATACCAACAACAGTCTTTGGAACCGTTATTCTGTATGGCGTTAGCAATGCAGATGTAGGCACGTTACCGGTGTCGTGGAGTCTTTCGCCATGGCGCGGAGGAACCGTTAATATCCTCGATAGTGCGTTTAGACAAGTACCGTATTACATAGACTTTGGTGATGTTCCCATTGGCAAGGATTCGCTTCGGAAGCTTAACGTTCATGCGTTTGAGGCTACGAGAGGGACAAACGGTAATGAAAGAGGGCTCAAACTCGATACACTTTTGACGCGATCGAACAACTTTCGAATTGTTTGGAAGGGCACGTATGGAACCAAGCCCCCTCCGGTGGAGGTTGAAAGTGGTTCAGATTACCGTTTTGATCTCATTTGCTCTCCAAAGGTTGCGGGACCTATCAGTGATGTACTTACGCTCGTTTATGAAGGCGGGGCACATTACGATGTAATGGTTCTTGCAAATACCCCTTCGTATAAGGCCACAACGGTTCTTCAAGTGGTGGCTCCAAATGGAGGTGAGAATCTTACACCCTGCCAAGCCATAAACATCCGTTGGAAAGGGGCTATCCAAGGTTTCTATACTCATGCAGACTATAGCACGGACAATGGCCGGTCCTGGAAGTTTATTGACTCTACACTCGACTCCACAATTGTCTGGAGTGTACCTAGCGAATATTCTGACAGTGCTCGAGTCCGCTGCTACCAAAAGCAAGGAGTTTCAGGTGCGCGGTTCTTGAGTGGCGAATCTTCACCTGCCACAAATTTGGCATTCAATGCAACCGGTCGCTACTTAGCAGTAGCGTATGGGTCGGGCCTGATTGCAGAATGGGATATCGTTACCTCGCAGATCGTCAATCGCTATAATGCAGAGGGCGTAGCCGCACCTACAACGAAGGTCAGTGCTATGTCCTACGTCGGATCATCGCGCAACATTCTCGCCATTGTGGATCGACCGTTTCCATCCAAAGATCAGATTCAGAGATTCCAACAGTCCTCGCCTTCGCCTACTGCTCGGATAGACGTAGACATGAATCAGGTTGTAGAGATCGGTACAGATGTATCCGGGACCAATGCATTTGTCGTTGGAAATGTGAGTGGGAGGATCCGCGTTTACGACGCAGTAACTCTAACGGAGCGCACACCAATCGATCTTACGTCACCATCCGCAACGGGAAAGATCGCCGATGGGATCCTCACCGCTGCCCTGATCGATGGTAACGTTGTTCGGTACGACACGCAGACACAACGCGAGATTTCTCGGTATACCACAAACATTCGCACGGCAGGTGGGCCTACTCCGAACTTTGTTGGTGCATCGCGTTCCGCAGAACTTGTCGCGATTGCTGGCCTTGCTAATCCGGGTGCAGGCAATGCTGGACAAGAGCAACGCACATTCATTTACGACATGAAGAAGGACGCGTTGATACGGGTGATCTACCGCTCGGGTCTGAATTCCGTTGGCGTCACGTTTAACCCTAGTGCTACGTTTCTGACTCTTGGTTTCATGGGTCAACAACAAATTCAGCAGTACGATATCGTCAATAGGAAGATCCTAGGTCCTACACCGGGCATGCCCGGACACAGCAATCTTATGACTGACGTGGAGTATGGTCCAGATGGATCTACGCTTGCCTCGTGCTCGGATGACGTATCGAACAATCTGCTCCTAAGAAGGATCATTATCCCGGAGTCAGACGAGAGCGATGGTGTGTTCAAGATCCTTCCGCTCAACATGTCTTCAACAACGATATCGATGGGCAAAAAATACATCGGTACTGGAGTTGATACGGTGGTTGTTTCCACCATATGCAACGATGGGATCGTACCTGCCGTGTTTCAGTCCGGTTCTTTGTTGTTTAATACGTGGCTAAAAATTGCAGATCCTATTGCAGACGATACGGTCCTTCCAGGTAAATGCCTAAGTGTGAGATTTGTGGCCGCGTTGAGAGATATAGGTAGGCTTGTAGATACTCTCAATCTAACGTCGTGTGGGGTAAAATTCCGTGTACCTATCACAAGCACGTCGGTCGATCGAGATCTCACCGTATTCGGCAATATGACGGACTTTGGCAACGTTTGTGTAAGCGATACTGGTTCAGTGGCACTGACTCTTGTGCGAAACAATGACCCCATCGACGTTGTCATCAATGGCATCACAATGCGGAAGGGTGTTAGTTCTCAATTCCGTGTCCGAGGGTATACACCGGGAACAACTCTTGCCTCTGGAAAGAGCCTCGATGCGGAGATTCTCTTTGTCCCTCGAGTTCTAGGTGCGGATACTGATGAAGTAGTGATCAGCTATGCAGGGCAAGTTAATGTCACACGCACGATACGTGTGATTGGTTATGGCGCCGGTGCAGAGATACAACTGTCACACCCAACGCTCGCGTTTATTCCGGAGATCAGTGAGCGCGAAGTGGTACTCACCAACCGATCCGCTAACAACGTTGAACTAACATCCGCTACGTTGCCAACAGGAGCCCCGTTTACATTGTTAACAACGGTTCCCCTTACGATTCGTGGAAAAGATTCCATTCGTCTTCGCATACGATATGACGGTGGCTCCATCAGTGGAAATGATGTAATGGCGTTGGCGTTTGCGCCGTGTGCTTCATCACTGGGCATTCGGCTTGTGTCGTACAGCGGAACGGCTACGATAAGTGCTCCAATCGTCAGTGCCGACCCACGAGGCGACGCCACGATTCCGATACAATCAGACATCACTGAGAGTGTAGCCTATAATGGCGAGCGTACCTATGAAGGAATCATTCAAGTGAATCCGCGACTGTTCCTTGCACGTAGCATCGTAAGTGATCTTGGTGTTTCGGAGATCGTATCGCAAGAGATCACTGATGGATCACGCCAGATCAGATTCCGTGTTGTTGGTTCATTTCGTCAGAAGCAGGAAATAGCTCGCCTCGTTGGCCCAGCAGGACTTGCAGAGATTGACTCTTCAATACTGTCATTTGACACAACGGCATTGGCATATGGAACATCCGTTGTTATAAAGTATAGCAAGGGGCTTCTCCGGATTCTCAATCCCGATCCGAACAGGCATATCATTCATCCTTCCCCTTTATCCATTCGCAGCATAACTCCACAGCCTGCCTCTGATGATCTCACGATCACCGTACTTGCTGATGAGGACATCGTTGGAACACTGACGATATCTGACCAGCAGGGAGTGATCCATCAGCGGATTCCAGTTCGTATTTCGAAAGGCAGCACGCCACTTAAGGTCAACTGCGGAGATCTACCTCCGGGTGTTCACATGGTGCTGATCAATGGCGGTCGGCACTCAACGTCAACTTCTGTGGTTGTTCTACGATGAGCGTGCGATTGATTCTTAGAGCTTGTGTTATCGCTTGTTGTGGTTTGATCTTTGCGATCCCCGCTCGTGCTCAAGGACGAGACACTTCGTTAACAGACATCCGATTGTTTGGCGGAGCATTTGTTGGGCTCAATGCGCATAATGGGAGTTTCACGGCCCTGCCTACAGTTCCAAATTGCTGTGTCACTTTTACGAGTGGATCTGGGTTTGGTCTTACACTTACTGCAGGAGTCGAGACGGATCTCTCTCTGCGTGTTTTTGAAAGTCCAGTTCAGATCGGAATCGGAGCGTCGTATCAACTCTTGTCCGGAGCGTTCACTGAGTCGGAATTTGTGGGTAACATCATCAACGGCGCAACAGTTACCCAAGGGTCAGCTGAACATACTCTTGCAGCCTCTTACGGAGTTATTGGAGTTGAGTCATTCGCTACGGTCCAGATAGCCCCTTCCATACCTCTTCGTGCGCATCTAGGGCTTATGGCGGGCATTCCTATTGGTGCCACGTACTCACAAGATCAAGTCCTGACATCTCCGTCGGATCGGGGTTATACGTTTGAGAACGGAACACGGTCTCGCAACGCTTCTGAAGGTCCACTCCCTTCCGCGTCAGGCCTGTATGCTGGCATCGTGGTTGGGCTTCGTTACGAGCTAGAATTGAGTCCTCAACTGAGTGTTTCGCCCGAACTGTATTACCAGATCGGTCTTACGAATATTGTGTCGTCTGTGTCGTGGTCTGTTAGCGCATTGAGAGGTGGGGCCACCGTCAGCTATCGTCTGTCAAAGCCCACCCCGCCCCCGCCCCCGCCGCCCCCGCCACCACCACCACCGCCGCCGCCGGTTGCGATTGCCGCTCTGCGTTCTGAAGTCCGCGTAGAGGGTCAGCAGCAGAGGGGAGATACAATTGATGTGAATGCAGTAAACGAGGTAGTGGCTGTTGTATCGTATGAGGCGGCACCGATTCTCTTCTTTGAGAAGAACAGCACAGTGCCGGTTAAAGCCACGTCGCAATTGGGAATGTATCAGCAGAACGTGATCGGTGCTATTCGTGATTATGCGAGTCAGAATCCTGATTCACGTATCGCGATTGTTGGATCCGCCGCTGCAGATGAACAGAGTTCGATTGCTCGTGAACGAATGTCGTGGGCGATACAAATTCTCAATGTTGACGTCTCCCGTCTAACCGTCAAATTTGAGCAACAAGGTGAGGTTCCGTATCCAGAATTGGCTGACGAACAGCGATCTGTATCGTTTCTCATTAATGGCCAACCCGTCGTTATTCCTGTTATCCAGAGGGATACAACGCGGTCGGCAACGGACGTTGTTGTTCCGGTAGTCCATCTTGTCACTTGCGAAGCCGGACCATGCACTACGGATCTACGTGTAGCATTCTCCGGAGTAGATCTTAAAGTGCAAGGGGCTGGCCCGGTGTATTCAGCAGTGCTTCCTCAGCGGCTTCTTCTTTTTGACGGAAGCGCGGAAGTTCTAACTGTTCAGGGTTCGGTGAAGGACACTACGGGTCGGGCGGCTAATTCTAGCACCATTGTGTATGTAGTGCCAAAACTGAAATCAAGAACTGAGCTCAGAACAACTGTTGGGCCTGAAAAAGTGGACGGCGACCCTCTTGTGTTGGGGTACTTTGCCTTTGATGCATCTTCATTTACGACAACCAATCCTACGGCTGTCCGCATCACAAAGGAGGCAATTGCAAGCGGTAAGCGGGTGACCCTACTACCTAGTGCCGACAATTTTGGTACAGAAGTCTATAACGAACAACTCCTGCAACGACGAGCTCGTGCTGCGGTAGATCTTCTGGGCGTGAAAGAACTGGATGTGTTTGTTTCCGGTGTGAAATCGTCCGCGACATCGAATGAAACGCCGATGGGTCGTACTGCCAATAGAAGTGTTCGAGTCATCATTCGTTAGGCAATACAATGCTATCACGTTCTGACTTTCTTCTGCGCAGTGACGTCGCCTTTCTCAATCATGGTTCGTTTGGTGCGTGCCCAAGAATTGTTCTTGAAGAGCAACGCAGATGGGTTGAAAGAATGGAACAGCAGCCAGTGTTGTTCTTTCGCGAGGCGGACGAACTCATGCAGTCTGCGCGTGCTGCTCTCGCATCATACCTTGGCGCGCGGGCTCGAGATCTGATCTACGTTACAAATTCAACCTATGGCGTTAACGTGGCAGCCCACGCGTTCGGCGATGTTCTTGCTCCCGGAGATGAGATCCTGACCACGGATCATGAGTACGGCGCCTGCGATAGAGCCTGGAGTCAGTATTGCGTAAGCAAGGGCATCCGATATGTTCGGGCTGAGATTCCCATTCCGGTCCCTAGTGCCGAAGAGATTGTTGAAATCATATGGAGTAAGGTAACGCCGCGAACGAAGGTGCTGTTTTTGAGTCACATCACTTCTCCCACTGCGGTACGATTTCCGGTTGAGGAGCTCTGCGCAAGGGCAAAAGAAGTTGGAATTCGTAGCGTTATTGACGGGTCCCATGCCCCCGGACATATACCACTGGATCTTTCCACGTTACAGGCTGACGTGTACACGGCAAACTGCCACAAATGGATGTGCACGCCAAAGGGATCTGCCTTCCTGTGGGTCACGGAAGAGCTGCAGTACATGATGTCGCCACTGGCTGTGAGCTGGGGACGCGAGAGTTCGTGGCAGCAAGGAGGCACCTTCATTGCAGAGCAAGAATACCTTGGTACGCGAGACATTAGCCCCTTCCTTACTGTTCCGTTTGTCTTGCAGTTGATGCAGGAGCAACCGTGGAGTGCGGTTCAAAGCAAAGCTCGGTTGCTAGCGCAGACAGCGATGGAACTCTTGACGAGAATTTCAGGTGTATCGTCAATGTGTGCTAGCGGTCAGGATTCGCTTTTACAAATGACAGCAGTAACCTTACCTGATGCGACCGATGTAGACCACATGAAGGAGTGGCTCTACACGGAACGAGCCGTCGAAGTGGTAGTCCATCGATGGCTCGGTTATCCGATTCTTCGTAGTAGCGCCCATATCCACACCTCACAAACCGACGTGGGGATGTTGGGTGAAGCTGTCAGTGACTATCTGATAAAGTAGAGATCAAGCTGGAACTTGGATGTTCTTTTCTTCCCTGATCTTCTTTAAAAATTGCTCCATAAAGGTCAAGGAGTCTGGCAGATTTAGGCTAAGCTGTGCACCGCCATTAAGCTCGAGATCCACGTAGATTTCGCTGTCATGATACTTATACTCAACATTGATATTGTGAATGTCGGCAAAGGGCACTGTGTGCTTACCAAAATGAAATATTGTCATAGCAGCCTCCGTTCGTTTTTTGAGTTGTTTGACTTCGTTGAACTGGCGGTAACATAATAATGTTTCGGTTCCGCAAACCCTGATAATTGTCAGAGAGTGCCGAAAAGTCTATCTCCGGCATCTCCAAGGCCCGGTACGATGTAGCCATCGTTGTTCAATTGGCGATCCAAGGCAGCGGTAATAATGAGGACATCTGGATGATCCTGAGCAATGCGGCCGATCCCCTCAGGGGCGGAGATCAAGCAGGCAGCTATGATCTTCCGATGGGGGAGCTCACGAATGAGGGCAAGAGTTGCCGTCATGCTTCCGCCAGTGGCTAGCATCGGGTCTATCACGATAAAGGTGGTTGAAGAATCTGACGGTGGAAGATTACGGTAATATTCGGTAGGTTTCAGAGTCTCCTCATTGCGCTTGAGTCCAATGAAGCCTACGGTTACGTTTGGGCAGATCTTAAGAAATGGATCTAGAAGACCTAAGCCTGCGCGTAGAATAGGCACAACAATCACATTCCCGTCGATCACCTCGCCAACAGTTGTCTCTATCGGCGTTGTAACGTGAATCTCCCTACTCGGCAAGTGTCGTGATGTTTCAACAGCTAGATGTAGGCCAATCCTGTACACTGCCGATCGGAACACATCGATCGTTGACGACCTGTCGCGAATCGTGGCGATCTCCGCAGAGAGAGCTGTTCCTGAAAGGACTATGGCCATTGTTCAGAACTTGGGGTAGAACATTATCGAGAGTCGAGGAATTGAATAAATCGTCGTCACATCAGCCTTTTCAATGGAAGTTTGAGATGGATTCAATGGATTGTAATGCAGGTATACTCCATTTCTATCTGGATCCTCAACGATGTACGTTTGATCCTCTGAGGATAGCACGGGATACGTTGCGGTCGTTGCATCTCGACTTGTACCAAACATGAAGTTGAATCGCACATTGATCATGGGGTAGAGTAGCCCGAAAGAAGTTGGAATATTCATCCCGATACCCATGCCCAGATTACATCCAAATTTCGCGGACGAAACTCTACCATCGCTTTGCGAAGCAAACGTTACACCAGCCTGAGGCACAAAGTTTACCTTGTTATAGGGATTGAGGGAATACAGGAATACGCCCTCAACAATGTTCGTAACAACAGGTGGAAGGCCATAGAGTGCGCGATCCCCTTCATTTTTCGTATACAAATAGGTGGCCTCAAATGCGATTCTGTCCGAGGCCTGAAACATAACGGTGGCACCAAAACTCAATAACCCATTGTATGAAAATGATCTAGATGGGCCGCTGTCCGAGGGAAATGTCTCCCACCGCTGTGGTATCGCAGTGCCTTGAATCGCACGGAAATACCTTTGTCTAAAAGTCTGCTGTTCGACAACCGTGTTGGAGCCAACGGTAATGCCGAAACCAAACGTACGTGGTTTGATGAACTTCGCCCAGCCTATTGAGTCTACCTCGTAGTTCTCAAGTGCGATTTCGTATCGTGTATCGTTATCGAAATCTTCGTCGTTGGGTTTCTTTGGCTGCGCGTTTGCGCTTATCGCCCACATCAGAAGAGCGCATGTGAGTGCAAAAAGCTTTCGGGCAGTTGACGATGTGGTTGTTAGGACTTCCATCAGGGACATACTTTTAATCTCCGCGAGTTTTTCCGCTACGAGGCGGACATTGAGAGGTTCGTTTCTTTGGCCGCGGTGTGGTACAGGAGTCATATAGGGTGCGTCGGTTTCTATCATTACACGATCCAACGGGACACGTTGTACAACCTCGTTAAGTGTAGACTTCCTGAACGTGATATTCCCGGTGAACGAGATATGCATGTTCAGCTGCAGGGCTCTATCAAGTACCGAAGCATCGCTCGAAAAACAATGAAGAACCCCCCGTAGAGATCCGTCCTGCTCCTCTTCGATAATATCGAGAACATCCGTATCCGCCTCACGATTATGTACGATTATGGGCAAATCGTGGCGTTTAGCGATACGAATCTGCTCACGAAAGTACAACTTCTGTACGTCGGGAGAGCAGAAGTCATAGTGGTAGTCTAGACCGATCTCGCCTATCGCTACAACTTTAGACTCCTTGCATTGAGCCTCAACATCATCAATGTCATTCTGCGTTACTTCGCCTGCATGGTGGGGATGGATACCAATACCACGGTAGAGAAAGGAGTGAGCATCAACGATATCCCGCAGCTTGCTTCGGCGACCAGGTTCTATATCCGGAACGATGATCAGTTCAACACCGGACTCCCGTGCGCGCAGCAGCATGTCTTCTCTGTCATCATCGAAGATGTCTGCGTTGATGTGGGAATGCGTGTCTATCATTTTGAAAGCTCGGCAAGTGTTGTCATAATGGCCTCAACATGTCCGGGAACCTTCACCTTTTCAAAGACCTTTGCGATCGACCCTTTCGGATCGATGACAAACGTTGTTCTCTCAACGCCCATGTATTTACGGCCGTACATGGACTTTTCCTTCCACACCTGAAAAGCCTCACAAATAGTGTGATCGGGGTCGGCAATGAGAGGAAAATTCAATTCATACTTGGTCTTGAACTTCTCATGTTTTGCAACCGTATCAGGGCTCACACCTACCACTTGCACACCCTTCCGCTTCAATCGATTCATTGAATCGCGGAAATCACATGCTTGGGCTGTGCACCCGGACGTATCGTCTTTTGGATAGAAATACAGGACCGTCCAAAGCCCCTTAAGGTCTTTCGACGAAAATGAACCGCTACCATCAGTGTCCCCTTGGAAGGAGGGGGCTTTTGTCTTTTCAACTAGTGCCATTGTTCAATTTCCGGGCGTGGATGCCCTGTGTGCTTTGAATAGATCGATCAGCGTTTGCTCAATGGGCAAAACATCGGCGCCATGGCCAAAGTTCTGAGGTGTGGCTTCCGTTGCGCCAGCCTCAACAACTCTGACCGTTCGTTCGGCCTGACGTGGCATAACAAGCTGCACGCCAAGTGGCGCGCCATAGGTAGTTGCGAGGTGCACTTTCAAGGCAGGGATCTTGTCGAGTAGTCTTTGATGTATGATCTCGGCATGCGGTCGGAGAATGATGCCAACATCGGTGAAGTCAACAGTAAGGACATTCTGCTTTACCGAAGCACGTACAAATGAAAGATTCTCCGGCAGCGATTCTAAAAGCTCATTCCAGCGTTTTGCAAGATTCCCGGTAGTCAGGGAACTCACCGGCGCTTGGTGAGAGCGAACAACCACGGGCGTGCCGATTCGTATGGGAAGCGGCTGAGGGGCCGCGGCAACACCGCCCACGATGCCCTTTATCGCCGGGGAGGGCGTAGCAGACGAGCCTACTTGAGCGAGAACCTTTCCGAGGTCGACAGTGGAATCCATCGATGCCAGCTGCACGAGCGTGAACTCAAATCGAACACGAGGTTGAGGCGGATTCTGCCTCAGCACGGCCTCTCCCTGTGTGATGTACGTCATGATGCGAAAGACGTCTGCCTTTACAAACAAGGCGGCTTCTGCAGAATACCGTGCAAGGTCATCGGAAGATGCCTCGATGAGCCCCGTATCCTGTGTGGTGATAACGGTGAGAATATTCCTGAAATGCTCGAGCAAACCAATCAGGCACTCTTGCAGGTCATACCCTCGCTGTACTACCTGACGGGCCAGGAGGAACATCTTCGGGACGTCGTGCTGGCGGACAGCCTCGCTGAGCGAGAAGAAAAAATCGAGATCAATGAGATGCAACGCGGAGCTAACGTCTGCGATGCGGATGGTTGAGCCGCAGAACGAAACAACTTGGTCGAAGATCGACTGCGAATCACGCATCGACCCGTCAGCCTTCTTCGCTATTGATACAAGCGAGGCCTCATCTATCGTGATCTTCTCTACCCCGGCGATGTGCCGCAGGTGCCCCGTTATAGATTCTATCTCCATCCTTCTAAAATCAAAGCGCTGGCAACGACTTAAGATGGTTGCGGGTACCTTGTGGATCTCCGTTGTCGCGAAAACGAACACGAGATGGTCAGGGGGCTCCTCCAACGTCTTCAACAGCGCGTTGAACGCTGCCGTTGAAAGCATGTGAACCTCGTCGATGATATACATCTTGTACCGACCCGACATCGGCGCATATCTTGCGTTCTCGCGTAGTTTGCGGACGTCATCGACGGAATTATTGGACGCTCCATCGATTTCTATGATGTCAACACTGCGCCCATCTAACATGTCCGTGCAGGAGGCGCAGGCATTACACGGCTCATTATCGACGCTGTTTGTGCAATTCAGTGCTCGGGCAAGTATTCGTGCACAGGTGGTCTTTCCGACCCCTCTGGGGCCGGTAAAGAGATATGCATGATGAATCCGACCCTTCTGAATGGCATTTTTGAGCGTCGTGGAAATGTGCTCTTGGCCAACCACATCGGAAAACCGAAGTGGGCGCCATTTTCGGGCTGTAACGATGTAACGTTGTTCTTCTAGCATAGTCATCAGTGATGTAACCACCCAAACTGCGAAATCAATCTGCCATGTTCAAACGCCCCGCCAATCTACTTGTCCACCTGCTTCTTGGACTCGTTGTGGAGCTGTCCTTTCCACTCAGTGCCCAGGTTCAGGACTCCGTGGCCACGATTCGGTGGAATGGACGTGATCTCCACATCCGGGCACATCGCCTCGTTGTGCGAATGCAATCGGCGAGAACCGTGGTGGACGCCATGGAGGTCATGCCTGCCGGTTATCAAATCGAGAGTCAACTCCTGGATCCGGAGAAGACGATCTACTTCTCTACGTCGGCACTTGCCAGCACTGTGATCTTGAATAGCATCAATCGGAACCAGCTCTTAGTGTCGTCCGAGGACAGGCTAACCCGCACCTTTACGGTGGTTATTGAAGGGGACGTCGATCCTGTCCGGGCTGCCCGACGACTCCTTACCAAACATGCGGAGATAATTGAGGTTGCAGAGCCGTGGTATCTGTCGGGTACACAAGGAATTCCGAACGACCCGATGATGGCTGATCAAGGGTACTTGAACACTGTCAAGGCAAGAGAGGCATGGACAGTCTATGAGGGTGATGCGTCGGTCGTAATTGGAATCAGTGATGACGGAATCTCGCAAACGCACCAAGATCTTGGGCCAAACATCAGCCTCAATGTAGGTGAGATACCTGACAATGGCATTGATGATGATGCAAATGGATATGTAGACGACTACGGTGGATACAATTTTGCGAGTGCCATTGACAACACGCCGCCGGGAAACACATTCAACACCGCCAATGGTGGGCACGGAACCAAGGTAACAGGCATTGCCGCGGCGGCTACCAACAACGGCGTTGGCGTAGCCGGCATAGGCTTCCGCACGCGATTTTTCCCCATGAAGACTGCGGCTCGGGGAGGCAATGGGATCATCTATGGTTATCAATCGCTCATCTATGCTGCGCAACGACGCTTCAAAGTTGTCAACACGAGCTGGGGAATCGTTAAGCCCCCTTCACCGGTAGATCAATCTGTAATTGACTACTGTGTTGCTAATGATCTTCTTGTTGTGGCCTCAGGAGGCAACCATGGCAACGGATTTAGCGGCGCCGGCTGGCAAGATTTGAATTTTCCTTCGGCATACGAGGGCGTGCTTGGGACAGGCGAAACAAACGAAAGTGATGAAGTTGAGTATACATCAGGGCTAGGATTGAACATTGATGTGTTGGCTCCAGGCAACCAAGCATTCACTACTGATATCAGTGGTGGTTACTCAAATGCCGGAAGCGGAACGTCATTTGCATCACCGATGGCAGCGGGTCTGGCAGGCCTTGTCCGCGGGAAGTATCCAACGTTGACGGTGATGCAAACAACATCACTTATTCGAAGAACTGCCGATGACATTACCAGCAAAAATCCGAACTACGCACAGTTCATTCCGGGACGTATGAACATGCTTCGTGCATTACAGACGGCCCCAATGTCGATACCTGCGGTGCGCATCACGAGATCACAGCAGACATACGCAGGAGGACGTCCCGCAGATCGCTTCTTTATTGGCGACACGCTACACGTCACGTTCGATCTCGTAAACGATCTTGGTCCGGTCACTGATCTCGTTGCCAAACTCTCGATCGCTGAGGAGAACGGATGGACAGTTCGTTTTCTCAATGACAAAACAATCGTCGGTATCATGGGCACGGGAGAAGTGAAGCGTACTTCTGAGTATGTTTTCATCGTGGATATCATTAGTTCAGACCGCCCACTCATTTTTGTCCTTGATCTCACTGGGAATGATTATGTGGACCGTTCTTTATGGTATCTGCAGAGACCTGCATTCATGACAACGTTTGAAAACGGTCAGCTCGCCTACTCGATGGGCGACGATGGAACTGTTGGATACAATTCGATTCTCACTACTCGTCAGGGAGGGGGCTTCGGTTGGAAGAAGGGGTACTCTCTCATTGCGCCAAGCGGTTTCATCCTCTGCGAGAACAAGCAACGTTCACTATCGGCATATTCAGATAAGACAATTCCGAAGTCGGACTTCACGGCGATAAAGCCTTTCAGTGAGCCTCTTGCAAATACGAACATCATGTCTGACGACAACAATGATGTCGGGAGAATTGGTGTTCGTGTTACGCAAAAGTGTGCCTTTCCCGGACCTGATATCGCCGCGACGATCTTCAGTGTTCGCGTGCAGAATGTAAGCGGGGGAGACCTTTCTGATGTTTCATCCGGGTACTACCTGGATTGGGATATTGGCGCGGGTGGACCGAATAACGGTTCGCGTCTTGCACCCGAGGCCATACCAGGAAACCTCCGTGGACAGAATGCCGTTGCTCAAGTGTTTTATCGACCAAGCGTGAATGCGGTGGTTTGCCAGGCCGTGTACACGGCAACCCCAAGTGGGGTTGGACAATCGGCGGTTGAGCTGTTGTCAAATCGCGTAGACGATCCGAATGGATTCACGAATGAAGATCGCATTGCATTCCTCACGAGCGGTACACAGATACAGCCGACTACGGCGGGTGATCTTTGTAGCGTGGTGGGCATGATGTTCGGCGGCAAACTCGCAAACGAAGAGATCAGGTCTTACATTGTCGTGATCGGTGTTGGTGCTACAGAAGAAGAGGCCACGCGAGTTGTACGTGAAACGTTAACATCCTCTACTGGAGTTGAAGATGTGGCTGAGATATCGTCAACACGGATCGTGCCTATACCGGCATCGGAACGCATTACAGTCACATGTGGCCTGGCTATGCAACGTCTTGAAGTATTTGATGTGACCGGAACATCAGTCCTCACACAAAACGTGGACACCGCTACATCGGTTTCCTTTGATGTTGCTTCACTCGCTATCGGCACGTACATCTTGCGAGTGATCACAGAATCGGAAGTGATCGTCCGCACGATAGTGGTGATGCGATAGAATGAAGACGCTTACTGCTGTGGCGGTCTTTTTGTCTGCGACACTTGTTAGTGTTGCGCAGCTTACGTATCTCCCCGCTGAGCCCCCTCGTCGGATGGAGCCTGTGGTTGCAGGAATGCTCAAGATCAGGCTCTCGCCCGATGCAGCAGTGTCTGCTTCAGGAGTGCTAGCATCTATGGGGCTTCGCATCGTCCGCCCCCTGCTCCCGTTTGAGCAGTCTCTTCGTTTCAGAACGAAGACGTCTGAACAGACAAAGATCAAGAGTGTAGAAACGGCACTCCGGATTGAGGATCGCTTACTCAGGTCATATTTGATATCGTATGAAAATCTAAGCATACCTCCGGAACGCATGATCGCCATGCTTCACGTTGGATGCGGTCCATTTGAATGTGCTTCTCCATGGTGTGTTATGCAGCTCATGGGCGAACCGAATGATCCTCAACGCGATCGGCAGAAGCTCTTGCAGACAATACGCGCGTATGACGCCTGGGATGTGGAGTCGGGCTCCGACACCGTCGTAATCGGTATCAGCGATAGCGGACTTCGACAGGAGCATGAAGATCTCAAAGACGCACTCTATGTCCGCAAGACGGAAATAGAAGGCAATAGAATTGATGACGACAACAATGGCTACGTCGATGATTATAGGGGCTACAATTTCTGCGCGACGCCCGGAGACAGTACGTATGGAAACACCTTCAATCCCAACAATAGTCACGGTACCGGTGTAGGTGGCCTCTGCGGGGCCACGGTTGATAATAGCATCGGCATCGCCGGCATAGCACACAACTGCAAGATCTTCCCACTTCGCACAATGCCCGATAATAGCACTGGCATTGTGTATGGTTATGAGTCACTTATCTACTGCGCAGTGAACGAGTTTGACGTAGTTAACTGCTCATGGGGTGGATTCTCTCGGTCATGCATTGACGAAGCATGCATTGACGGAGACATCATCGCCTACACCATTGCACGAGGGACAGCGGTTGTTGCTGCCGCTGGCAATCATGGCACCGCGGCTCCATTCTATCCCGCGAGCTATCCTGGCGTTCTTGGTGTGGGCGTTGTGGATCCACAGGATAATGTGATTCCCATGTCTGCTAGCGGGCCAACAGTTGACGTCATGGCACCTGGCCACGACTCGTGGACAACCGGCAACGATGGTGCGTACTTTGGATTTTGTTGCACAAGTGGTTCTTCGCCTATAGCATCAGCGATCGTTGCACTTGTCCGATCGAAGTACCCTGAGTTGGGCCCGCTTGAAGCATGTGCCGTTGTGCGTGAAGCTGTTGACGAACATCCATGGAAGAATGTACCACCGAACACTGATCCGTTGCTCTTACCCCGCGGTCGTGTGAACGCACTCGCTGCTGTAACGATTCGCCCGGATACTGTTGTGTCAATCGTTGTTGACACAGTTGCGATTGCTGCGGTGGATGGCGGAAAGCGATGGACGATCGGTGATACTGTTCTTGCGCGTGTGACTCTTACAAACACACTTGCACCATGGAAGATTTCCGAACAAAGTGCAGTTACCCTCGCGGGGAGGTTGATCCCCGGCATCCATGCACTCGGCGGGAGCACAGCGCTCAACATTGACGCATCCAAGGGTCAGAATGTAGTGCTCGCACCTATTGCATTTGTTGTTGATGTGGAATCAGACACGGCCGTGTACGCGGTCTCTGATCTAACGGGACAAGGATTAAGCGGGTCAGAAGCGAAGCGAAGCTTTTCATTCTCAGTAACTCCGTCGCCGGCATACACCACCCTCACAAATCCTCACATGCTTGTCAGCATTGGAGACCGAGGTCGTATCGGTAACACGGATATTCAACGCGGACAGGGTGATGGGCTGACCTATAAGAACTTCTGCGGTCAGCTCTATGAAGGGGGCTTGATGGTGTATGCAAACGGTCGCGTTGTCGATGCCATACGCGCGCGAAAGGGCGTTAATGATCACTTTCATCCCATCAAACGATTCATGCAACCGGATGCCTCACGTGGCGTTGTTCGTGATGATGATGCACCGGATTCATTACGAATTGGAGTAGAGGTTGAGCAGATCGTTCGACTCGACACATCAACGGCCACTCTCGTGATCGATGTCACCATAACCAATATGAGTTCAACCACACTAAACGATCTTTCCGCTGCTTGGTTTTATGATTGGGATCTTGGAGAGCAACCGGCAAAGAACAGAACCTGGAAGAAGGAAGGAGACGCTCAGGTCGTTCAGTCAACACTCGTTGGTCAGCCCGTAGTGCTTCTTCGATCAACATCTCGGTACGAAGATGGTCAGCCAATTGTCTGTGGGATTGATAACACAACCACCTACAGTGGGTTCACAACTGCACGGAAGATCGAGATCTTTCAACATCCCGATACAGTTCAGTACAGTGGCGAGAATGACGTATCGGCAATAGCCGGTATGCGATTTTCAAGTCCAGTTCCTGCTGGGCACCGTAGATCTTTTCGACATGTTATTGCCATTGACACTTCACTAGAAGGGGCTGAGCAGGCCGCGCAGAAGATCCTCGAGGCGCCGACCCCAACAGACACGCTGATCTCACGCTCCACTGAACTTGTGTTCCCGAATCCTGGAAGTGATGTTGTGTACGTGTCGGTAGGCCAGATTCAAACAAGCGCGCCGATGATATCGGTGTTCGACGCAGCAGGTAGGGTTGTTTTGCAACGGGATGTGACGATCACTGCCGGAGCGTATATACAGCCCCTTGAGATCCGCTCGCTCGCGATCGGGACCTATGAAATCAGACTCACCGATGGCAGTGTCAGCAGATCATGGTCACTTGTTGTAGTCCGATGAGCCCCCTACTCGTTACGACTCTGTATCTTTGAGGCCTATGAGTCTAGTCCTCCAAACGATTGACGGCGCCATCGGAACGATCACCATGAATCGCGCCGACAAACGCAATGCACTCAGCTCGGAACTTGTAGCCGAACTCCATAGCGCCTTTGTTACTATGGGATTGCGAGAAGACGTAAAGGTCATCGTTCTTCGCGGATCAGGTCCGGCGTTTTGTGCCGGTGCAGATCTAGCTTATCTCCAGAAGATCTCGGAGAACTCACCCCTTGAGAATCTTGCAGATTCTACCTCGCTCAAGGAAATGTTTCAGGCCGTGGTTGATTGTCCGAAACCGGTAATCGCTATGGTTCATGGAGCTGCCATTGCAGGTGGGTGTGGGCTGGCTACGGTCTGTGATCTTGTTGTGGCAGGTAGGGATAAGGCCTTGTTTGGCTATTCTGAAGTCCGCATCGGATTCATTCCGGCTATCGTGTTGGTGTACCTCGTACGCAAGATTGGCGACACCCAGACCCGGAGACTCGTTCTTACCGCTGAGAACATTATGGCTGAGGAGGCACTTCGACTAGGTCTTATCACTCAGGTTGTGGATGACGCTGATCTTGAGGATGAGACGATGCGGATCGCTGGCACCATCGCAAAGAACAGCAGTTCTGCAATGACAATGAGTAAGATGATGCTAGGGGCGGTGCAAGGGATGTCTCTTGATGCCGGATTGCACTATGCAACCGTCATGAACGCCTTGGCAAGACAGACAGATGATTGCAAGGCAGGGATCGCTTCGTTTTTGAATTTAACAAAGGGATGACGTCGTGCGAATGTTAACCACACCACAACGATTCTTCGCGGCCATGGTGATAGCCTGTGCTATCGCAACGTCAGCTTCGTTTGCACAGCAAGCCAATCTTAACGTAGAGGGATTTATACGGGACGAAACAAACGGGCAACCGGTGGGGTGTAAGATCCTCATCAAGGCCCCCTCCGGAAAGAAAATCACGATCACGTCGAATTCGAAAGATGGGTCATATCTCCAAACTCTTTCTGAATCCGGCACACACAAGTTCTCGCTCTCCGGATATAACATCTATCGTAAGGATGTTGACATTGAGATTCCCGTTGCGCAGCGGTATCGAATCATCAAACAAGATATTACGGTGCGGCTGGTTGTTGAAGGATCGCCCGTTTTCTCCATCGACCATGGATTTGAGAAAAATTCCGCCGTCGTCACTGAGCAGGCAAAGAGGCAGGTCGCGGAACTCACCGAAATTCTGCGGGCAAATCAAGAAATGAACGTCGTGATCGGAATTGCACCGGATGAGGACCAGTTGGCTCCTGTGAAAGCAAAAACTGAGGCTGAGTATCACAAGCAGCACGATGCGTGGGTTAAGGCAACAAAGAAGGTGAAAAAGGGGCAAACCCCTCCAGTTGAGCCCGTTCGCCCTTCCGATCCGTTGGATCCAAACATTCAACTTGTTCAGGACAGGATTACGAGCGTGAAGCAACTCGTGAAGGATGTGAGATCCGGCGACGTCCGCATTTCCTACATTTCAGTGCCCCTTCCTGTGGCCACCGTTTCACAGGCTACTTCTCCGGCTGCCACGGCCTCAAAAAAGAAAACGAAGAAGCCCGCACCGACTGCCGTAGCGCCTTCTGCAAGTGCGTCAACGGCGCATCAGCCGACGCTTACAGCGAAGGTAGGAAAGGTCAAAAAGCTGTACGATTGAGTGAGTGTGAACAACCTCTCCTCCATGTCGAAGTTCATCGGTGGTATATTTCAGTGTCGAAAAAGTAACAGAATACCGCCGTTTACGTCTCTATAGGGAACAGATCACGTTCCAAGGACTCCGCCATGGAAGGCAACTTTTCAAATCGCGTACAGGACGTCATCCGGCTTAGCCGCGAAGAAGCCCTTAGACTCGGTCACGACTACATCGGGACGGAGCATCTCTTGCTCGGTATCATTCGCGAAGGCGAAGGTATCGGAGTGAAGATTCTCCGGAATCTTGGAGTGGACCTTGGCAAACTAAAGAGAGCCGTGGAAGACACGGTTCGTTCCATGAGTGGGCCATTGACCATCGGTAATATCCCACTTACGAAGCAGGCCGAGAAGGTTCTTAAGATTACCTATCTCGAGGCCAAGCTGTATAAATCCGATGTGATCGGCACTGAGCACCTTTTGCTTTCTCTGCTGCGTGATGAAGACAATATCGCGGCCCAGATTCTAGGCCAGTTCACTGTCAATTACGATGCTGTCCGCAAGGAACTTGACGCCTATCTGAGCGGGAAACCAAGCTCTGGACAACCCCGCACAGATAAAGGATCTGGGCGTGCAAAGTCCGCACCCGAGCGTGCAAAAACACCGGTTCTTGACAACTTTGGACGTGATCTCACGAAGATGGCTGTTGAAGGAAAGCTCGATCCTGTGATCGGCAGAGACAAAGAGATTCAGCGAGTAGCACAGATCCTCTCACGACGCAAAAAGAATAACCCTGTCCTTATCGGCGAACCCGGTGTGGGCAAGACCGCTATTGTTGAGGGTCTCGCACTGCGGATCATAGATCGTAAGGTTTCTCGCATACTCTTTGACAAGCGCATTGTTACTCTTGACCTTGCGGCTCTTGTAGCCGGTACGAAGTACCGTGGACAGTTCGAAGAGCGCATGAAGGCCGTCATGAACGAGCTAGAGAAAGCCAAGGACGTGATTCTCTTCATCGATGAGTTGCACACCATCGTTGGGGCAGGGGGCGCTAGTGGCTCACTCGATGCATCAAACATGTTTAAGCCAGCGCTCTCCCGCGGTGACATACAGTGTATCGGAGCTACCACGCTCGACGAGTATCGCCAGTTTATTGAAAAGGACGGAGCCCTCGATCGTCGCTTTCAAAAAATTATCGTTGATCCGCCAACTGTTGATGAGGCCATTCAGATCCTCACGAATGTCAAGGACCGGTATGAGAAACACCATAGCGTGCGGTATTCTGATGAGGCTGTAAAAGCATGCGTGATGATGGCAGATCGGTACATTACTGACCGATTCCTACCAGATAAGGCACTCGATGTGTTGGATGAAGCCGGCGCTCGTGTACACCTTGCACATATTCATGTGCCGAAGGAAGTGTTGGAGCTCGAAGAGAAGATCGAAGAAGTACGACTTCTAAAAAACAACGTTGTTAAGTCTCAGAACTTTGAAGAAGCGGCTCGTCTTCGAGACCTAGAAAAGAAACAACAAGCCGAACTCGAACTCGCAAAAGAGGAATGGGAAAACAAGGCCGGTGATATCGTCTTCGATGTTGCGGAAGAAGATGTGGCAGATGTTATCGCTATGATCACTGGTATTCCAGTCAATCGTATCGCAGAAGGCGAGACAGCGAAACTCCTGAAGATGTCCGACGAATTGCAGACGCAAGTGGTTGGGCAGGACGAAGCCGTTGAGCACCTCACAAAGGCGATTCGTAGATCTCGTGCCGGCCTCAAGGACCCATCTCGTCCTATCGGTTCTTTCATGTTCCTTGGTCCAACCGGCGTCGGAAAAACAGAGCTCGCAAAAGCGCTCTCTCGGTACATGTTCGATAGCGAGGACGCATTGATCCGCATCGACATGTCTGAGTACATGGAGAAGTTCTCTGTCTCAAGACTCGTAGGTGCTCCTCCGGGATATGTGGGCTATGAAGAAGGTGGACAGTTGACGGAAAAAGTTCGTCGCAAGCCGTACTCGATCATTCTTCTTGACGAGATAGAAAAGGCACATCCTGACGTCTTTAATATCCTCTTGCAGGTGTTTGATGATGGTCAGCTGACTGATGGCCTTGGCAGACGTGTTGACTTCAAGAATACCATCATCATCATGACCTCCAACGTGGGTATGCGTGATGTAAAGGCTGGCGGCAAGATCGGCTTTACAACGAATGAAGTAACAGAAGACTATGAGAACATGAAGTCCACCGTTGAGGAGACCATGAAGCGTCTCTTCAATCCGGAGTTTCTGAATCGCATTGATGAATACGTGATCTTCCGCTCGCTGAAAAAGGAGCATATGGTGAAGATCATTGATCTGCAACTGAAGCGGCTCTTAACGCGGCTCGAGTCGCGCGGGATCAGTGTTGAGCTCGCGAAGTCTGCTAAGGAGTTCATTGCCGATAAAGGATTCGATGAGAAGTACGGGGCTCGTCCGCTTCGAAGGACTATCCAGCGACTTGTTGAAGACCCTATTGCCGAGGAGATCCTACGAGGGCACTTCCCTGACGGATCCCTGGTGAAAGGCAAGCTCGATAAGAAGCTTGGACAACTTGTCTTCACTCTGGGCAAGGCCAAGGGTGGCGATTCGCAAGAAGAACCCGAAGAAGCAGAAGCTCACGAAGAGTGAAAAAAAGATCGATCTCGAAAAACAGCCTCTCCCGTTCATTCGAGAGAGGCTGTTTTGCATTTCATATGGCTACCATCAAGTATCTTCGCTGGCGTGCAAATAAACCATGAAACAGCAGTTCAATACCTGAAGCAGCAAATGCAGATGTATGGCGAAGAAATGTACATCACAATTGCGGATGATGTTTCGTTTACGACGAACGATGTAGAAATGCCACAGTCGATTGAGACAACACGTATAGAATCCATTATGACCTCAATCGATTGGACAACCTCGACGGCGCTTCCCGGACTGTGCGACGCAATTAGCGGATGCACGAATTGTGCTCTTGGACACACAAGAAATTCCTTTGTTTTTGGTTCGGGTAATCCCAACGCACATATCATGGTGGTTGGAGAGGCGCCGGGCGCAGACGAGGATGAGCAGGGATTGCCGTTTGTGGGTAGAGCTGGGCAACTGCTAACAAAAGTCCTTGAGGCCATCAACCTTTCTCGCGATGAAGTATACATCTGCAACATCCTCAAGTGCCGTCCACCAGGAAACCGTAAGCCCCTTGCCAGCGAGACCGACCAATGCGAGCCATATCTGTGGAAGCAGATCGAGCTAGTGAAGCCTCGCTTTATCCTTGCGTTGGGGCTTACTGCCGCGAACACACTATTGAAGAACAAAGAATCGATGACGAATTTGCGTGGGAAAATCCACGACTATCAGGGCATTAAAACACTTGTCACATATCACCCGGCGGCACTTCTACGCAATCCAGAGTGGAAGAAGCTGGCTTGGGAAGATGTGAAGTACCTTCGCAAACTATACGACGCATCATGAACATCGCAGTACTCCTTGGCGGGATAAGTCCCGAACGCAACATCTCGTATCTCAGCGGCCGTGCAGCCGTCTTCGCATTGCGCGAGCTCGGTCATTCCGTTGTTGCCATCGATCCATCACGAGGGGCCAACGGCGTTGTTTCGGATGAGGAACTTCGTGCAGCAACGGCGACTGAAGTAACGAGTGAAGAGCTCGCGAGCTTTACCACAATGAGCCTGATGCAGTGTATCACATCGGACCTTCTTGATGGTATCGATATTGTATTCATTCTTCTCCATGGTCGCTACGGCGAGGATGGATATATACAGTCGCTCTTAGACTTGCGAGGCATTCCATACACTGGGAGCACAATGCTTGCCAGTGCTGCTGCGATGGATAAGGGGCTATCAAAAATGCTCTTTCAAGTTGCGGGAATTCCAACTCCATACTGGGTGAGTGTCCTGCCTGAACAAGCAGACGATCAGGAACTTCTTGCTGAAGTGTGCAAGGAGATCAACGGACCGATGGTGGTAAAGCCGAACGATCAAGGGTCAACTGTAGGGATGACGATTTTGAATTCCGTTTCGGTGGATGGCCTGGCAGATGCCATTCGTCTTGCCGGACAGTTCACAGAGACGATTCTCGTTGAGCGATACATTCCAGGCAGAGAGCTTACTGTTACTGTTCTTGGTGCCGAATCGCTTCCGATCATAGAGATCGTGCCAAAGGATGGTTATTATGATTATGCCAACAAATACACTAAGGGTAAAACAGAATATTTCTGCCCGGCAGATCTCTCGCAGGAAGTTCAAGATCACGTTCAGAACCTCGCTGTAGCCGCACACCATGTTTTGGGGTGCAGGGCGTATAGCAGAGTGGACTTTCGACTAACTGATGACAACATCCCGTACTGTCTCGAAGTAAATACCATTCCTGGTTTCACGGAGACGAGTCTAGTGCCGATGGCTGCCCGTGCCTCCGGCATAGAGTTTGGCGATCTCTGCGAAGAGATCATGCGTCTTTCTCTCCCGGTAAGTAAGACTCCCGGCAATATTGGCTAAGTGCCTTATTTTCCTAGAAACACGCCACGGCTTAAAAGTCTGCCCTCGAATGATGATACAGTGACAAAGACGGCACCGTGAGTGAGCAGACCCTCACGCCAAGAGGTGGTTGTGTTAGCGCGTAGATCGCGCTGAGCGAGCATCCTTCCTTGAAGGTCGCGCACGATCAATATCACCGGTTCATCTCCGTTGACAGAGATGCTTTCCTGGGTTAACGTAACACCGTCGGCTCGTCCTTCATTATCACTAACGCCAACTGTCTTTTTGATAGTTAACGGCAGAACCATGCCATCCTTTACGGCGCTATCACGAGACGAAGCAATCCGTAGAATGAGCGCGGTGGTGGATACATTCGGAACAATCCATTCATGGAGAGCCGGCCGCGCGGGTATTGCTGACGCGATACGAATCCACAACTTGCCATCGACGCTGTAGTCGAGGTCTACGGAGTCCAGCCTTGCTGAGCCCCATGCAATAGAAAGCGGAGATCCGCCAGAGACGGTACCTTCTCCTATTGGGGTTCTGAGGTAGAGAAGGGGCGAATTGGGCTGCACAAGACATCCCTTTGACACAGCATCTACAGCTGAAGCACGGATGTAGTTGGAGACCTTCGATAAGAACGTCATGTCAACCTTGAACTTCGAGAAGTCGTTGCCAGAGAGCGTGTAGTTTGCGTTGGCGCAATAGCTCATGATAGAACCATTGTTTGGTCGAGGAGTAATTGGGCGCGAGTAACATGCATCACCTAAACTTAGCGTTGCGTCATCCTTTGTATAGCACGTATCAAGTGCCGGATCCCAGAAGCAGTCGTGCGAATGGCGGGCGTTGAAATTATGCCCTAGTTCGTGCGCAACGATGTAGGCGTCGTACGTGAATCCGAATGTTGGCAGGCTTTGAAGACCCGTTGGAGAGCTCACGGAGAAGCCGTAGTCCTTGTTGCACAGGGCGTCATAGTAACCAAAGCCTCCTCCACCGTATGACACAGACGTCATCACGTGGACGAGATCACGCTCAACGCTCTTGTAGTTTGCGCTCCAATATGCACGTACCGGATCCGGAAGAGCGTAGGCATTGCCCTTTACCTTATATGGATCTGATGCCTCATCGGTCCAAACCTTAAACCAATTGATCTGTAGACTAACGTTTGCTTCTTTTTCAAAGAGGTCTCTCACTACCGACATCATAGCGGCAGTGTATGCCAGAGCGCGGTCTGCATTCATCTTGCCGGCGCTCTTGAAGTATTCGTAGTCTGCCTCCATGGCAATGCGGGCGCTAATGGCATCGCCATTGTCTGCTTGGATCTCATCCATGCGTTTCGCCATGCTTTGTCCGGATTGTGTCTGGCTACACAACGATTCCGGACTCGGCATTGAATATGGTCCGTCCTTTGGCGCGCCTACAATCACTCCCTGATCATCCGTCCAGGACACCTCCGTACGCCCCTTACCATCTCGTAGAACCCAGACAGTTGCTTCTCGTACAGTAGCTATTGTTAGTCTATACGAAGGGTCATCCGTAGAGACCCCTTGATACACCTGCACAGCAGGGTCCGAGGGCATCAACGGACGCAGAGGAAAAAGGAGAAAGGGTGCAATTGGGACGATCGAGAAGAGGTGCCGACGTATGAATCTAAACATCATGGGTTACCAAGTAGTATAGCGGCAAGTATAGCTCTCGGAAGCATATATTCGCACCGTGAAAAACATCCTCCTTACAGGGGTCGGAAACGCCCTTGTCGATCTCGAATACCGCGTTACTGACATTGAACTTGAGAACTTCGGCGTTACGAAGGGGTCAATGACGCTTACAGATACGTCTCGGCAGCACGAGATGATCGATGCACTGGGGGACCGCGAAGCGCATCGGTGCAGTGGCGGCTCAGCTGCGAATTCCATCATTGCGTTTGCGCAGTTCGGAGGCAGTGGCGCCTACTGCTCGCTGCTAGGAGCGGATAGTTTCGGCGACTTCTATGCATCGGAATTCAAGGATCTCGGTATCGTCCTCGCTGCGGATCAGGTGAAAGGGGCTAGCACTGGTTCGTGTCTTGTTCTCATTACTCCCGATAGCGAGCGCACACTAAACACCACCCTTGCGGTGAACACGGAGTTCACGCAGTCGCACATCAGTGAAGAACTCATCAAGGCTAGTGAGTGGATCTATATCGAAGGGTATAAGCTCACGGATGACAATGGTTCCGATGCCGTTGATCACGCGCTGTTCTACGCAAAGAAACACGGAACAAACGTCGCGGTAAGCTGCTCCGATGGTTTCATTGTGAACGTCTTTGGAGATCGACTCAGAAACGTTCTAAAGAGTGCAGATCTTGTGTTCTGCAATGAGACAGAGGGGACGGCGTTGGCTCAAGCTGAGACCGCTGAAGAGGCGTACCGACACTTAATTGATAGGTATCCCAACGTGGTATTAACGGCTGGTGTCCATGGATCACGCGTTCGATGGAATGGTCTAGATGTTGAAGTGCCTGCCTATAAGATCCAGCCCATAGATACGACCGGCGCCGGTGACATGTTCGCTGGTGCGTTTCTCTATGGCGTTCTTCACAGACATCATCCGGAACATTCTGGCCGTCTTGCATCGTACGCGGCAGCCCAGGTTGTTGGTCAGTATGGAGCGCGACTGAAGGCCGATCATATCGAGGTTCGCAATAGTGTCTTGATATCGGCTTCAACCGTTTGATCGTGATACACCTCCGGACCATTCTTATCTCATTCATTGGCATACTGTCGGTGAGCATTGCAAGCCCCTTGCAACTCACCGCACAGTCGGGTATGGACTTTGAGGAATTCACGCGTAAGATCGAGCCATACTTTGCCGAGGACCTCATCGCTGACGTTAAGGCTGCAATGCCACAGGGTTCGCAATACCGCCTCTGGGGGTGGGACGTTGGTGATTTTAGCGGTGACGGAATCTATGACCTTGCCCTTTCGGTGAACATCCTCGGTACTCGCAAACGAGAATGCGTGGTATACCTCTTCGTTGATAACGAGGGATTCTTGGTGAACATCGCCAAGATGCCATTGCAATACGTTGATCTACCCCTTGAGATAGGCGTGGTCATAAAAGAAGCCACGTGTTACGTTACGCAGAAACGAAAGTCGGAAGATTGGAGCATAAGGGGCTATCGGTTTGCCGAAGGTAGTGTGGTGCTCGTTGACGAATTTGTTAGTAATCGCATCGAATCCTTTGGTCACGAGACGTTTCGCTCATATCAAACCCTCGAGACCCGTGAGAGATTCCTGACGTCTGAAGGTGACCCTGCATTTGTACACAACCATCCCGTGCTATGGAAGGGGGCGCCAGATTTTCGCCGGATTTGTTCCTGAAGTGAATATCACAGCCGTGCGAAGCGTTGTCAGCGGCGCCTTTTGGTGGGGCGGCGAGGCCGATGCCTCTTTCCGCGCCCGGGTGGTATATGATGACGATTATCTCTATTTCCGCATCGCTGTTCGAGACTCAAACATCATCACCGGATGGTGCGACACCTGCGTGGCAGATCGATTGGATATTTGGCTCGACGTAACCCCTGCAGATGAAGTAGGGGGCTCCCGGTACATCTCAAAGGTGGATCACTCCAAACTCGTTGTGAGGTCCAGCAGTGATTCGGGCCTTTTCGCCTTCTCCGTTAGGATTGGGGACTTTGCCGACCGCCGACCAACCATCAAGGTAAAGACAACGGATGAGCTGGATCCGGCCCAAGAAGAGGCCGTTCAGCAGGTTCGCGTGGTTACAGCACCTCGCTCAGATGGCTATGTTGTTAAGGTACGCGTGCCTTTTGTCCTCCTGGGCTATGAAAAGGCACTTGTCGATGAGCATAGTCTCACTGAACTGGGTTGTACCATTGCCCTGTACGATGTGGATAACGAATTTCGGAGCGACGAGACCACTATCGTTGCCACCAGCCCCATTCAACCTCTTGATCCTTCTACATATGGGGCAATTCGGTTTGTGCCGGAAGGTAAATGGTATGGGGATACTGTCAACATCTACACAGATGCTGTTTTAAATGCGCTTCGAGAATTGGGTTTTTAACCCCTCCGACCTAGTTTTGCCTGCATTTCAATTGGATCAGCACATGCAGCAGTCTCAATCTGCTATGCAACAAGCGGCTCCTTACCTGGTTTTGGGTGTCCAACTCGCTGGTACCGTTGTTGTTTGTGGGGCGGTAGGATGGTGGATTGATTCGATGATGCAGACACTTCCGGTGGGCTTAATGATCGGAGTGGTCTTTGGTTCGATCGTGGGTTTCGTGCAGTTCTTGCGTACCGTGCAAAGGTTGTCTCGGCGCGACAAAGACCAATCGGAATCAAAGCTAGAAAGGTAGAAGCTGAGCGTGGATGTGAAGGGCCCGTTGGTTGCAATACTCAGCGCTCTAGGCATCAGTCTTGTCAACACTTTTGTTGGCTATCTGTTTGCGAAGAGTGCAACGGCAAAGGAGCTCAACACATTCTTAGCGATGGTGTTTGGCAGCTTAGCCGGACGTGGAGTTGCCGTCGTGTCGATGGTGTATGTGGCGCTTGGGATCTTGAAGATGCACCAAGTTGCGTTTGCACTAACCTTTTCCATTGCAAGCTTCGGGCTTCTCATGGCTGAGGTGTTTTATTTTCACCTCTCAATGGAGCGGCGAAAGAAAGAGAACTCGAGGAAATGAGAACATGAAGACAGAACAACAAGTACAACCAGAACAACACATAGAGCATCAGCCGAAAGCACATCACGAAGTTTCTTCGGATAAGTTCACGTTCGACAAGCTGATCGATCAACTCGGTGATCACCACGAGCTGAACATCTTCTTTGGACACTACGAGATCTTGCCGGTTATCATTCTTGACGAATCGTACAATCCACATGTATACGCCAACCTCCATGCGATGGAAGCACAGGGTGAATACACGATGAATAACCCGGCGGCTCACCATAAGATCGTAAGCACTACGAAGGTTGATGGCGCAGGGCATCCGGTCGGACCAAAACTTGATCTTTCGGTTACAAACCTTGTAGCGTATCAGTGGATCGCGATCATTCTCTTGACCATCGTTTTTGGCATTGTTCGTGGACGGTACAAGAAGAGCCCCTTAGCAGCGCCTCGCGGGATTCAGAATCTTGTAGAGTCGGTAGTAGTTTACGTGCGCGACGAGATCGTCCGCCCTAACGTAGGCACATCAAAGCGCACAACGCGCCTTATGCCTTTCATGCTCGGGCTGTTCTTTTTCATTTTGATCCTCAATCTCATTTCACTCCTTCCTGGATGTCACGCAGCTACAGGTGCACTGCCTGTGACGATGGCATTGGCAACGTGCACATTCATCGTGGTCAACTTTGTTGCGATCAAGGATGCGGGTATCGGTTCGTGGTTTAAGCACCTTCTTGGCGGTGCGCCGGTATACATCTCACCGATCATGGTGCCGATAGAGATCGTTGGACTCATTACAAAGCCATTCGCATTGATGATTCGTTTGTTCGCGAATATGACCGCTGGGCACATCGTCTTGATGTCTCTGGTAGGACTCATATTCTTCTTTGCTCAGGAGATGGGCGAGATGGTTGGATGGGGAGTTGTTCCAATTAGCACGCTCTTCTCTGTCTTCATTTATTTCCTCGAACTCCTCGTTGCGTTTTTGCAGGCATACATCTTCACGATGCTCACTGCTGTGTTCGTAGGTCTCGCTCTTGGAGATCACGCCTCAGATGATCATCACGCAGAGGCACACTAAGCATAATCAAGAAACAGAATTTCGTAGTACATCATCTTTTCTCTTCAACGGAAGGTACAATCATGGATCCAGTCGCATTTGCATGGCTTTCTGCAGGCATCGGCCTCGGCATCACAGTTTTTGGCGTAGGCACAGGTATCGGTCGTCTTGCAGCAGCGGCTCTTGAAGCAAGCAGCCGTCAACCGGAGAACGCCGGTGACATTCGTACAACGATGATCATTGGTGCGGCACTTATCGAAGGTGTTGCTCTTCTGGCCGGCGTTGTATGTATTCTTCTTGCCGTTAAGGGACCGAACGGTTGATCTAACAATTTCAACGAAATCACGACGAAAGCACGGACATGCCAGCATTCTTACAATTTGAGCCGGGTTTGGTCATTTGGACCCTGGTCAACTTTAGCATCTTTGTCTTCATCCTCGCGAAATACGCCTACAAGCCTATGCGCGACGGACTCGAAGCGCGAGAGAGTGCTATCGCCGAATCCATTTCTAGCGCCGACCGGGCAAATGCTCAAGCATTGAGCATTCTGCAGGAGAGCAAGGAAAAGATCGCCGGAGCTCAGCAAGAAATGATGGCCATTGTTCGTGAAGGCAAGGTTCAAGCCGAAGCAATGGTACATAAGGCCGCAGCAGAAGCTGAGGTTGTGAAGCAACAGAAGCTTGCTGAGTCTCAGCGCGAGATCGATCGCCAAAAGGATGAGGCCATTACAGCGCTGCGTAATGAAGTGTCTTCACTTGTTGTGGGTGCTACGGAGAAACTCTTGGGTCGCAATCTTCAAGGCGATGATCAGAAGCGAATCATTGATGGCTATGTGAACGAACTCTCAAAGAATTGAGCCAACGATGTCAGATCTGAAAATATCACGGCGATATGCTAAGGCACTTCTCGCAACTGCTATCGAAAGAAAAGTTGCGGACGACGTAATGAAGGACCTAGATCTTATCGGCAGAACCGGTGACGCATCGAAGGATCTTCGTGCGATGTTTCGTAGCCCGATCATTGATGCTGATATCAAAAAGCAGGTGATACGAGACATCCTCGGAGAACGAATTGGTGCGTTAACGATGGACTTTATGATGCTCATACTCGATAAGGGTAGGGGACATCTCTGGCGCGAGATCGTCATGGAATACGGCGTGCAGCTTGATGAGGTTCACAACATCGAACGTATCCGTGTTACGTCCGCCGTTGATCTCGAATCATCGGCTTGTGAAAAGATCGAGGCAGCGATCGGTGTGAAGCTTAAGAAGACGATCGTGGCAACGTATGACGTTGATCCATCGATTCTCGGCGGTGCGATCATACGAGTTGGTGACAGCGTAATGGATAGTTCGCTTCGTCACCAGCTTGTTGTGTTGAAGGAACAATTGGCTAGCGCCTGACCTTCAGTAATGGAATGAATAAACTCTCAAGGAAAAGCAACGATGTCTGAAGTACGTCCCGATGAGATCTCCGCGATTCTCCGTCGCCAGTTGACGGGGTTTGAGAAGGAGACCGACATTTATGAAGTAGGAACCGTGCTCCAAGTGGGTGACGGTGTAGCCCGCATCTATGGCCTTACAAACGTAATGGCCTCGGAGCTCGTTGAGCTTCCGAACGGTGTGATGGGCATGGTGCTTAACCTCGAAGAGGACAACGTAGGTATCGTGCTCTTTGGTGAGGACTCGCTTGTGAAGGAAGGTGATCAAGCGCGCCGTACTGGTCGCATTGCCTCCGTTCCGGTTGGTGAGGGACTCATCGGCCGTGTTGTAGATCCGCTCGGACGTCCCATGGATGGCAAGGGGCCTATCAAGGAATCGGCCTTCTATCCGATCGAGCGTAGAGCTCTTGGCGTTATCGATCGTCAGCCGGTTACAGAGCCCCTTCAAACGGGTATTAAGGCTATCGACTCACTTATCCCAATCGGACGTGGGCAGCGTGAGCTGATCATCGGAGATCGTCAAACGGGTAAGACCGTTGTTGCTCTCGATGCGATCATCAGTCAGCGATTCACACACACGAAGGAAGCACAGGAGCAGGGTATCAAGCCTGTGTACTGCATCTATGTTGCTATCGGACAAAAAGGATCTACAGTTGCAAACGTTGTTGCTACGCTTGAAAAGTATGGCGCTATGGCATATACAACGGTCGTTAGTGCAACGGCATCGGATCCTGCCCCATTGCAATTCATCGCACCGTATAGCGGTTGCTCGATGGGCGAATATTTCCGCGACTCAGGTCGCCACGCACTTGTGGTCTATGATGATCTCTCCAAGCAAGCTGCATCGTATCGTCAAGTGTCCCTCTTGCTTCGCCGTCCGCCGGGACGTGAGGCATATCCTGGCGACGTATTCTACTTGCACTCGCGTCTTCTAGAGCGCGCGGCAAAGCTCAGCGACGCACTCGGTGGTGGATCTCTCACGGCATTGCCTGTGATCGAGACCCAAGCCGGTGACGTGTCAGCATACATCCCAACAAACGTGATCTCTATTACAGACGGTCAGATCTACCTCGAACCAAGTCTCTTCAATGCCGGTATTCGTCCGGCACTCAACATCGGTATCTCTGTTTCTCGTGTGGGCGGCAACGCTCAGATCAAGGCGATGAAGAAGGTTGCCGGACCGTTGAAGCTCGACCTTGCGCAGTATCGTGCTCTTGAGGCATTTGCTCGTTTTGGATCGGACCTCGACAAGACAACTCTTCAGCAACTACGTCGTGGTGCTCGCCTCATGGAAGTCATGAAGCAGGCGCAGTATTCTCCGGTACCCGTTGAGGATCAGGTTGTTGTGATCTATTCAGCCTCTAATGGCTTTATGGATGAGCTACCTGTTGAGAGCATTAAGAAGTACGAAACGGAACTCCTTGAGTTCGTTCACGCCGGCCACTCGGATATCATCGAAGGGCTTCGCGTTCACAAGGCATTAACAGACGAGATCGTATCAAACCTCAATGCAGTGTTGAAGAGCTTTACCGAGCGCTTCGCTTCCGCACTCTAGGCTGAGGATCGTATAATGATCGTCCTCACCGGTGGCGCTGGCTTTATAGGCAGTTGCTTCTTGGAATCACTGAACGCCGCCGGGCGTGAAGACGTTCTTGTTGTTGATTCATTCGGCAACGGTACAAAATGGAAGAATCTTGTTGGTAGGAAGTTCATTGACATAGTTGGCAAAGAAGAATTCAGAGACATGATGGCCGTTGGTGATGTCGAAGATGTTGATGTAGTGATCCACATGGGTGCGTGCTCTTCAACAACGGAGACGGACGCCGACTATCTGTACGACAACAACTATCGCTACAGTGTAGATATCGCCGAGTTTGCACTTCAGCAAGGGGCGAGATTTATCTACGCAAGTAGTGCCGCAACGTATGGAAGTGGTGATCGTGGGTACGAGGACGGTTTAACGGATCTGCGGCCATTAAACATGTACGGTTACTCGAAGCATCTCTTTGATCAATGGGTGCGAGCCGAAGGTCACGACACATCATTTGCAGGTTTGAAGTTCTTTAACGTCTTCGGCCCGAACGAGTACCACAAGGGTGAAATGTCCAGCATGGTGTTTAAGGCTGTTGAACAGATCAAGGCCACAGGTACGGTGAAGTTGTTCAAGAGTGCAGACCCTGCGTATGGAGATGGACTTCAGATGCGTGATTTTATCTACGTTAAAGACGTGTGCGATGTGATGATGAAACTCGTAGAGCGTCCGGATGTGAACGGCATCATGAATCTCGGTACAGGTAAAGCACGAACATGGAATGATCTGATACTTGCCGTCTTCGCAGCGATGGACAAGGAACCAAACATCGTCTATACAGACATGCCCCCCGACCTAGCGAAGCAGTACCAGAACTACACACAAGCCGATATGTCCACAATGCAGCGACTGCTGCCTGATGTACAGTTCAGAGATCTTGAATCTTCAGTTGCCGATTATGTAAGGGGATATCTCCTTAATGACTGGCCGTATTTACAGAAAACAAACTGACCAGAACGGAATAGACGGATGGCAACACTGCGCGAAACACGAGATCGAATTACATCGGTCAAGAACACGTCGAAGATCACCCAGGCGATGAGCATGGTGGCCACGGCGAAGCTTCGTCGTGCACAAGATGTGATCATTGCAGCTCGCCCCTTTGCAAATCAGACACAGAAGATCCTTGCAAACTTGGCATCTGCTGACTCTGAGTTTGTTCATCCCTTCTTTGAGTCACGCAAGGCTATCAAAAACGTAGCGATCATCGTGATCTGTTCCGATCGCGGACTATGTGGCGCATTCAATACGTCGCTACTTCGTGCAGCAACTCTGCGCATTCAAGAGTTGCGTGCTGCGAACCCGGGTGTGGTTGTGAGCATCATTCCTGCAGGTAAGCGTGCGGTTAACGCTGCACGCAAAGGGAAAGACCCCGTGGTTCGTGAGTTCAATGATGTGTTTCAAAAGCTCGATTACAGTACGGCTGTTGATATTGCGGAGCTTGTTTCTGATTCGTTTCTCTCGGAACAGTTTGATCAGGTAGAGATCATGTCCAATGTGTTCGTCACGGTTATGCGCCAAGAAGTTCGTCAGATGCAACTCTTGCCGATTGTTCCAAGCACGGCCCCCACGGATACAGACCAGGCAACCGATTACATCTTTGAGCCTACACGCGCTGACATCCTGGAGACACTCTTGCCGATGTATGTAAAGCTGCAGATATGGAAGTCGCTACTCGATTCCAATGCTGCGGAACACGCCGCCCGCCGCATGGCCATGGAAAACGCTACGACAAATGCGCGTGATCTTATTAAGTCTCTGCAGTTGATCTATAACCGCGAGCGTCAGGCAACGATCACAAAGGAAATGCTTGAGATCGTTGGTGGCGCTGAGGCACTTGCCAGCTCCTAATGCCGATCTTTTCTCTGAGAGGGCTTATACTCGCCATCATCATGGTGGTGGTGCTCACGCTTTTAGTGTCAGCGGAATTCGGCGGTATCAATACGTACTCTACGGCCTATAGAGCGCGTATTGGTCTCTACGGAGACAAACTCGATTCGCTCAATAAAGTCCGCTCGTGGAAGGATAGAATGTTCATGCGTCACGTAGCGAACATCGAGATCCCCACCTACATCGTCAATCACATGCGTCCTTCTGACACGGTTCTTTTGCCCCCGATGTCATATGGTAATCGGTACATGAAGACGAACGCTATCTGGACCGATCCTCGGATCTTCACATGGATGGTTGGGTTTCATACCATCGTCGCATGGAACGATACGGCGCGACGCCACTCCGCTAATGCCTTTGTTGTGCTCAACGAAAATCAGATCTGGATCACCCGTCACGGCGGAGCTACGAATATCGACTCCCTGCTTACGGAATATGGGAAGGGGCTATAGTGAACCCAACACTTCCCTTCGTTATGACATTGATCCTACAGCTTATCTGCGGAATGGCTACGATCGGGGCGCTCCGCGTACACATGCAGCGGTCGCTCGTGATGCCTGTGGCATTGCTTGTTGGAATGTTTCTGCACACGTTGGCATTCTTTGTGTGCGATCTCGTTCATATCCCGCTCTCAGTGCAAACGTTGTTGATCTGCGGACTTCTGATCGCAACCGTTCCACACATCTGGTGGAAAAGTGTATCGCAGTTCTACAGTCAACTCCTCACGAAGCCAACATGGACGCTCACGCTGTATGACGTTGTAACGCTCGGCGTTGTAGGCTACGTAGCGTTCATCGCCGTGTGGGCCAGTTGGTATTGGCCTGTAACTCCTTTTGATGCAATGGCAGGCATTGATCTTGTTGCCAAACAAACGGTGGAAGAGGGGACGATCGTCAATCGTGTGTTCACAGATGTGTCGCTTGCCGGACAGCTTTCCAACCAACCATTCTATGCCCCCTTCGCGATGCTGTTGCAGGTAATGTATCGCATGATCGGATTTCTGAATGGGCAGATCTGGGTGAGTATCGTGTCGATCTGTCTTGGCTGGACGATATGGATTCTTCTACGTCGCCTTGTGCATCCGTTTATCGCAGATGTGCTGTGGGTTCTTTACGTGCTCACGCCGGAGATGCTGGGGTATTCGTATATCGTCCAAACAGATATGTTGAATGCCGCCTATTTCTCAACGGCTGCTCTCTTGATATGGTATGCAGTGGCAAACGATCAGCGACAGACTCTCTGGCTTTCGACGATCTTTCTCGCAGGAGCATGCTGGTCTCGTAGTGAGTCCATACTTCTCGTGGCTATTGGCGTAGCAGCATCGCTCGTGTTTATCGCAAAGGCTTGGAATTGGAAGACCGCGATATCATATTCTGCGATAACAGGTCTTGTGTGTTTCCTTGTGTTTGCATTGTGGCATCTGTTGTTCTTCAACGTATACCTTCCTGTGCATCCGTCTACATCTGAACAACTCATTGGATTCGATGTTGGACGTTTTGCGAACGTTGTATCTGAAACCTTTACCAATGTTGTTGCTACAACCGGACTATGGGCTGGATCCTTCTTGATTTTCGCTTCTGTGTTTGTGATCAATCTTGCTATGAAAAGATCGATCAAGCCACTTCTTCCGCTTGTGTGGATAGTGTGCGTATTCGTGGGTCTATGGATCGTTGGCACTATCTTTAGTGCGGCTATCGTCGAGCAGACACTTCGTCGTGGAATATTCAAGGTTATACCGCTCCTCTTCGTGTATGTTGCAGGAACAGAACTCATGCAACATGCATCACGCAGGTTGACGCAGTGGGAGGCAGGACGCCCGTCCTGAACACATCATGCCTAAGATCATCGTAATACTCATCGCTTCATTTGGTACACTCGTAGTCCTTGGGACGCTAAGTGCATTTGTGTCGCGGATGTTCGTCACTCGTGCAATCCGCAGACTCATCCAATCGATTGGGAAGGAGCCCCTTCCTCATTTCTCTGCAAGCCTAGCA
The DNA here is from genome assembly GCA_026390655.1 of Candidatus Kapaibacterium sp. Taxonomy (GTDB): domain Bacteria; phylum Bacteroidota; class Ignavibacteria; order Kapaibacteriales; family Kapaibacteriaceae; genus UBA10438. The sequence continues at coordinate 33,680 of JAPLFN010000102.1, read as the reverse complement.
CGCACGCTGCCTGATCCAGTGCGCAGATATCTGCATTACGCATTGAAGGAAGGACAGCCCAATATTCGGTATGCCGTTCTCAAGCAAAAAGCGCGGTTTCGTCATCGTCCCGGAAGTCCGTGGTTTACAGTGAAAGCCACCGAGGTAATCTCCGGAATGGAAGCGGGTTTTGTATGGGATGCTGTGTTACGTCACAACCGCGCGTGGTGGCGCACTGCTAAGCTTAGCTACATGAAGGGTGAAGGACACGGACACATCAAGCTCTTTGGTTCGCTCACGCTCCAAGAGTATGAAGGACCGGAGACAGACACGTCAATGCTTTTCAGGTTCTTGAGTGAATTAGTCTGGCTCCCCACAGGGCTTCTGCCAACAAAGACATTGCGGTGGGAACCGATTGATGAGTCAACAGCACGAGCAGTTATCACTGATGGCGACACCCAGGTGCAGGCAACGTTTCATGTGAACGAAATCGGTGAGATCGATCGCATTGTAACGGGCGATAAATATCGCGATCACAAGAGTGGATTCGAGCAGGCAACGTTCACGCTACGTTGTCGCAACTACAGCGAGTTCGAAGGTGTGATGATTCCGACGGAGGTGGATTTTGCGTGGAATCTTGAGTCAGGAGATTTTGAATACGGTCAATTCAATATCATCGACGTCGCCTACCACTGCGAGTGAAGTTAGCGTAGTCTGCGTGCCTCAAGATATCCGCTCGGTAACGACAATATCTTTGTGAAGAGTGAAGTACTTGCACGGCGTATAAAGACGTTATACTCCATCGACTCCACTACACGAAGAATTCGACGATAATTCTTGCTCATCAGCAACACCGTTAGTCGGCTATCATCGGATAGCATTGGAATTCCTTTATCAGCTGATGCGTAATAGGACTCTGCCCTCTCCACGTAGTACTGAATCAGAGCCTTAACATTCGGAGTAAAATCACCGTTGAGAATGTCGGATTCCGAAACGTTGAACCTTCGTAGATCTTCCTGAGCGAGATAGATGCGCCCCCTATCGGCATCTTCCTTCACATCGCGAATGATGTTCGTCAGCTGCATAGCTACACCAAGGTCAATTGCTCGAGGTAGTGCGTCTGGTGAACTGTACCCAAAGATCTCTGACGTCATAAGGCCTACCACAGACGCAACGTGATAGCAATACGTCCAGAGATCATCAAATGTCTCAAAGCGTGTGATGGTAGTATCCATGAGCACGCCTTCGATAAGCTCATCTGGCAGAGTGCGCGGGATGTGATACCTAGAGAGCGTGTCTTCCCACGCTAGCAGTATGGCGGAAATCGTGGGGTCTCCCTTCTGTTGCGACTTCGCCAAATACACATCATCGAGATCAGACTTCCATTGCGAAACCAGACGTACTGCATCTTCCCTCGTCACGTTCCCCTGTTCCATTGCCACGTCTACAAGATCGTCTACATAGCGACAGAATGCATACACAGCGTAACATGCATTGCGCTTATCCTTTGCGATAAAGTAGGATGCAAAGGAAAAGGTTTTGGCGTACGTGAACGTGATCGTACGGCAGACCTCGTATGCGTCTTTGATTTCAATTGAATGAGAGTTCACGCGGCAAACATTCCATAGCTTTGATATTCACAAATGAAGCACTCATGAAGATACGCACCGTCTATCGCTGTACATCGTGTGGTCACGTAGCGCCTAAGTGGTTGGGTCGATGTCCGGCCTGCGGAACGTGGGAAACGATGATCGAAGAAGTGGACGCCCAGCCTGCCAAGGGGAAAGGTCGGCTAACGCGCTCCACGCTCAACCTCGTTGCCGGCGCGGCTACATCTCTCGCAGATGTACAGGCAGACCAGGCGCCCCGTATACATACAGGCATGCAGGAGCTCGACAGAGTTCTTGGAGGGGGCTTGGTGCCCGGTAGTATCGTGCTCGTTGGTGGCGACCCCGGCATGGGAAAGAGTACGCTCATGTTGCAGCTTGCAGCATTCGCTGGTTCCTCCATACCCAACCGTCCGTGCCTCTACGTTACAGGTGAAGAGAGTCTGCATCAGATCAAACAGAGAGCTGAGAGACTTGGCGTGCAAAGCGATGGAATTGTTGTTGCATCCGAGACCAACGTTGAACGAATCGTTGCTCTCATAGAGCACATATCTCCTTCCCTCGTAGTGGTTGATTCCGTTCAGACGATCACTACCGATCTGATGGAGTCATCTGCCGGTAGCGTTGCACAAGTACGCGAGTGTACGTCTTTACTGACACGCGTTGCAAAGAGAAGCGGTATTCCGATCATCATCGTTGGTCACGTAACAAAGGACGGGCTCATTGCCGGACCAAAAGTGCTGGAGCATATGGTTGATGCAGTATTGCAGTTTGAAGGCGAAGGAACGTATTCGTATCGTGTGTTACGTGCTTTGAAGAACCGGTATGGGTCAACAAACGAGATCGGTGTGTTCGATATGACGTCGAGCGGACTACGTGAGGTTCACAACCCGAGCGAGGTGTTGCTTTCCAACCGAAGCATTGATGAGCCCGGCACTGCTGTTGTTGCTGTGATGGAAGGAACCAGACCGCTCCTGATAGAAGTGCAGGCCTTGGTTTCACCCACAGGATACAGTGTGCCGCAGAGAGTAAGTACTGGGTATGATACACGTCGACTCCAAATGATCCTTGCGGTGCTCGAAAAGCGAGGGGGCGTTCAGGTTCGTCAGAGTGATGTGTTTGTGAATGTTGCAGGGGGCATTGCCGTGCAAGATCCTGCAATAGATCTCGGTGTAGCAGTAGCGATAGCGAGTAGTGTTACCGATAGACCAATTCCCGCAGGTGTAGCCTTCATTGGCGAGCTCGGTCTTACCGGTGAGGTCCGCAGAGTTGCGTACCTAGATCAGCGCGTAGGCGAAGCCGTGCGGTTAGGATTGGACCAGATCTACGCCCCAAAGTCCGCAGATGTGCGGTCGAAGAACATCGTTCCGGTAGAGCGACTTTCCCATGTGCTAAGTGCCTTGTTTCAATAGGGAACATTTGTGTCATCACCGAGTCTAAGCAACCAGTCAATGCAGACGATCAGAAATAGCGCTACGGATGAAGATCTTCTGCGACGGTTCATTGAGGGCGACGAGACGGCATTCGTTGCTCTGATGCGCCGATACAAAGAGCCGATCACAACGTATACGTTTCGTTTCCTTGGGAACTACGACGACGCAGTCGACGTAGCTCAGGAAACGTTCGTGAGGTTGTATCGTTTTGCTCATACCTTCATTGGCGAGGTGAAGTTCTCAACGTGGTTGTATACCATTGCTTCTAACCTTGCGAGAACAGAACTCAAGAGATATCGCAGGAGATTCGGTACAAGCTTATCTGCTGCCTTCAGCATTGGTGATAACGAAGCCGTGTGGGACATCCCTGATGAAACATATAGGCCTGATGAGCAAGTAGATAGGACGCGGATAGTGCAGGATGTTCAGAAGGCACTCATGAGTATCTCTCCTACGTATCGCGAGATGGTGGTGTTACGCGACCTTCAACAACTCACATATGAAGAGATCGCTCTAATCACGAATACGGAGATGGGTACAGTAAAGAGTCGCATCAACCGTGGCAGAACGCAACTTCAAGACCTCCTGCGTCCGCTTTACAAAGAGGTCTTTCCTTTTCTCGATGAATGATGAATACACTCCCGTCCATAGAGCCCCCTGAAGACTTTGAACGAAACGTTCATATTCGCTCGTTGCTTTCCACCCTACCCGGCGTAACTCCACCAGGGACGTTTGAACAAGACGTTCTGCGTTCTGCACGCCGCTCTGGTGTAAAGATTCCCATACTCATCGCCACGATTGCAGCTATCGGGATATCCTTCGGTATATGGTGGTTCACATCACAACCCAACAACGTTGTTGTGCACAAAGGGCCGGAGATAGCCGTTCCAACGTCAGTTGTTGTTCCGCCTGTTTCTACCGTAGTTCCTCCAGTTGCCGCCCCTGCATCGTCAACCAAAAAGAAACGAATCGTGCGCAAACCTCATGGAGTGGCTGGTCATTGAGCGGACGCGATGTCGTATCTTGCACGATAGTATTGAGATACAGACTCCATGTTCGAAAAGGAACTTGACCGTGTCCGCAAGAAGCTGAAGCAACAGCTCGACACGCGTCAACCCAACATTGCCCTCTCGGCCATTGTGGCCAACGAGAACATCCACCCTGCCTACCGCGCCTATTTCCGTGCGGAAGTGGAGTGGTGGTTGCATGAAGAGCGCGCTATGCGTGCATCCAATGCTCGTTTTGACACTTTCAGTGAGCCCCTGAGGAAGATCTTTCCCACCCTTGACGGGCTTTACCTTGATTCTGCACGGTTTGATCATGAGGAGCTTTCCTCGTCTGTCGATGCCGCCGTAAAGACCCGGTTGAACTTCTTGGTGCGTCCACGGACCACCCTAAAGTGGTTTGTTTACCGCGGGGAGCCCACAAAGCCCCTTAACGAAGTTCTTCTCCGACTGAATTACCTCACTGACAATGGCTACCTCCTCAACGGAATACGTCAATGGGCTAAAAGTCGCCCCAACGAGTCGTCCGCCAATGAGATCCTCAGTGTTGTGGAGTTTGAGCGCATCGTAGAGAAGATCGACAACGACGCCATCCTAGACCTCTCACAGGAGGAGTTTGTGCAGTTGTTGGATGGTATCTACGCCTTTTTTGCCGATGCCGACCCTGATCTTCCCCCAGAATCTGTGCCTACAGAGGCCGTTATCATCTTTCTTGATGATAAAGGGGCTGTCCCTATCTCACAAGCACTTGAGCGCCTACTCTACCGTGAAGAACTCCGGACACTAACTCGTTCGAAGTTCATTGACGTTATAGATAACGTCATTGCCAGTATAGACGTGCCGGTGGCTGAGGCAGCGCATGATGCAGCGACTGTTCCAGCGACTGTTCCAGCGCCTGTTCCAGCGACTTTGCAAGCACCGGCCTCCGTCTCGGCGTCCGTCCCGGCCTCCGTCCCGGCATCCGTCCCGGCATCCCGTTCCTCCGTCTTCGCAACGATGCTTGATGCCGGCACCAAGGACAGAGTGCTTCGGAAAGTGTTCAACAAGGACGCCGATGCGTTTGCGGTTGTTGTGGACGAGGTCTTGGCGTGTGCGAATTGGAAAGAGGCCGCTGGAGTGGTAGATCGATTTTTTGCCCGGCAGGGAGTGGCGCCTGATAGTACGGCAGCCATGGAATTTGCGCAGGCCCTGCACAGGAGTTTTCTATGAATTTCATCGATACCGCTTGGATCAACGTCAAGGCAGGCGATGGTGGCCCCGGACACATCTCATTTCGACGTGAGAAGTATGTTCCTATGGGCGGCCCAGACGGTGGCAATGGCGGTCACGGAGGCTCCGTAATCATCGAGGCCGATAAGCAACTCGGTACGCTGCTTGACTTTACCTACCGCAGACACTACAAGGCCGCCAGCGGTGCACGGGGAGGAAGCAGCAATTGTACCGGCAAGAGTGGGGATGATGTTGTTATCCGCGTGCCTGCCGGGACAGTTATTCGCGATAAGGAGTCCCAGGAGCAGATCGCCGACCTTGCCGTGCATGGTCAGCGAGTTGTGATCGTCAAGGGAGGCAGAGGTGGTAGAGGAAATTCCGAATTCGTGACCTCTATTAACCAAGCCCCACGTCAATCAGACCCAGGTACACCCGGTGGCGAGCGCACCATCGAGTTTGAGCTTAAGCTCCTTGCAGATGTGGGACTTGTGGGTTTTCCCAATGCAGGAAAGAGCACCCTGATCGCTACGATCTCTGCTGCCAGGCCGAAGATCGCCGACTATCCATTTACCACCCTCGTGCCCAATTTGGGTCTTGTGAGGGCCGGTGAATACCGCTCGTTTACCGTTGCAGACATTCCGGGTCTTATTGAAGGCGCCCATCATGGTAAGGGGCTAGGCATCCAGTTTTTGAGGCACATCGAGCGAACAGCCGTGTTGTTGTTCATGATCGACGTGCATTCTGAGGATCCTGAGGCAGACCTAGCCACTTTGAGGAACGAGCTGGGGCAATATGCAGAGCATCTTCTGGTGAAGCCGTGGCTCGTTAGACTCACCAAGGCAGACGTGCTTACCGATGAAGAGCGAGAAACCTTGGAACAGAGTGACTTCGTGAAGCGTCACAGCGCGCGGATCATCTCCTCCGTGGCACATGAGGGAATGACCGAACTTGTTGAGGACCTCTGGAAATACGTGCAGGAGATGCGGAACTCCCAAGAACTTGGCACGGGGCTTGTGGAATAGCTCCTGCCATCAAGGTGGGTTGGATTTCGGGGGGGTAACCACCGTGATCTTGCGTCCTGACCTTGCAGGTGTGGAATCCGTTTCACAGTTTTGTCTACGTATAACCACTTAATAGTGGGAAACGTGGGCTGGAATCACAACGAATGAGTATGAAGATGTACATATCCCACATACATACCGTAAGCCCCTTAGCACAAAAGATGCTATGTGGTAAACTCGTGTTTGGTGGATACGTGCTTGGAAGCTATTTTTGCGGCGATGTAAACACCTCTGGCAACGGAGTAGTTGTTCGCCGTGCCGTTATCATTCAACGGTCCGGAAGAGCAGTATGAAAATATGGTACGAAGGGGACAGGGTGCTCGAGACCCATTTGAACGAAATCAGTAAAAAAACAAGACGCTCTAAGCGTCTATTGGCGTTTGCCGTAGGTGAACAACAAACCATTACCATGATGAATAACAGTAAGAATAATAACAGTATTTCAAGTTCTCATTTGGAGGATCGTATGAATCGATTCGATTCCGCGTTCCCTTCACGGCAACAACGTTTTGGGCGTTTGCTCAACTCATTGTTGTTGACGGTCATCACGACCGCCGCGATGCTCACGGGCATCTCGTTGAAGGCGCAAACAGTAACACTAGGTATGGCCCCTGCAGCACCTAATCCGGTTTGTGCCGGATCACCCACCACTGTACGGACTACATTGGCTACGGGTGCAATAAATATTGCATATGCAAACAATGGTGCGCCACCTGCCTATGCTTTTGCAGCAGCGGGCGGTGGAGCAGTGTTTCTTGGATTGGATGACGACGAAGTTTCTGCTGAGCAGAACATCGTAGGTCAGTTCCGTTTCCACGGCCGCCTGATCGACCTCGCTGTTGACGGATTCTATGTTGGATCGAACGGCTTTGTGACATTCCGCAACGATGCGGTTGCAACGCAGATCGCTCCGCGGAATCTTGCCGCTCCAGGTGCTGGCCAAACATATGATGCCATCTACCTTGCAAATACAGACCTTTCACCGCAACAAAATGGTCTTGGTGCAGTTGTTTGGTATGAGGTGGTTGGAACAACACTCATCATCACGTTTGATGATGTTCCGTTCTTTTCGCCAAACCCTCCGGGTCCAATCCCTCCGGGTC
>JAPLFN010000102.1:8086-26265 GCA_026390655.1 Candidatus Kapaibacterium sp. | reverse complement strand
TGTTCAAGCAGTGCTTCACCTCCAAGGTGATGCAAACCCTGGTCAGATCGACATCTTTGTTCAGAACATCGGCGACAACCTCCTGAACGTTCAGGCTGCGCAAGATCAACACACCATTGGTCTTCTTTCTCTATGTCAGCCTCCTGTTGCTACGATTGGTCAGAACCAACGTGCCGGCGGTCCATACAATAATGAAGTGTATTCATGGGTACCAGACCCTCCGGCTCTTGCAGGTACTCAGAATCAGTTGTTCTACTGCCCATCAATCAACGTCCCATGTGGTGGAGTTGGTGGAGTCTTGCTCGGCACGATTGGTGGACCAGGTCCTAATTATGACCAGGGTTTCTTTATCGGTTCTCCTGGCACATGGTACTACTACACCGAAACCACACTCAACAATTGCACAAAACTTACGAGCAACGATCTTGGTGTCGTTTCTAACCCACAGCCTAGTGCGATAGCGATCACGGGAACACAAAACGTCTGTGAGGGTGGAACTGTCAACTATAGTGTTGTACCTAGTACTGCCACTTCATTGATGACATGGGGCACTACAGCACCGGGTGTAACGATCATTACGTCGGGTGCTCAGAACCAAAACGCATCGATCACGTATCCGGCGGGTGGTTCTAATGCTGGAACATCGTATAACATCACTGTAAATGAAGTTGGTCCAGCGCCAACGAATTGCGCATTCCTTAATACATATGTGAATCGCGTTACCATCTTCACAAACCCTACTGGACCTCTAACGGTGGCACCAGGGGCAATATGTGCAGTGGCATCTGGTTCAGCCAACGTTACGTACACAGCAAATGCGGGTTATTTCACGTATAGCTGGTCGTTTGTAACGAACACAGTTGGTGCAACATTCCCTGCTGGAAACACCAATACCAAGGTTGTAACCGTAACAAATCAACCGGTACAACCTGCTGCACCAGCGACAGTGACTGTGCAGTTGCAAGCATTCAATGATCCAGGCAATCTTTGCCCGGGTCCTAAGCTACAGACATCGTTTACGGTAAACCCACTACCTCCAGTGAATACTGTCGATGGCGCGCCAGCTACAATTTGCGCCCAGCAATTAGCGACGTACACCATTACTGGTACAATCATTGGTGGAAATACCTACACATACACCGCATCTGTCGTTCCATACGTATGGCAAGGTGGGTATGTTCAGGGCGCGTCGACTGGGGCTACCGCGCAGACAATCCAATGGACTGCTGCTGGTACAGGTGTAGTGACCGTTCTCGAGACTACACCAAGCGGATGTACACGCCAATACAGCACATCAACTGTGGTGAATCCTCTACCAACGCCATCTATCGTTGGATCGAACACACCTTGTCAGTTTGTACCTGCTACACTCGGCAATCCATCCTATCAGTCCGCTCCAAACCCGATCGAGTATACATATACACTCAACTCAATCGTAGTCGGCAACAGCTATCGCTGGGCGATTACAGGTGGTGGTGGAACGATCACGGCTGCAAACGCAGCAACAACAACCGTTCTTCCGGCAACATCTACTACGACACCTGGCAACGTCAACCTAGGTGTGTCACTTATCACTGTTCGTTGGGCAGCTGCGGGAGCAGGCACAGTAACAGTTGATGAGCGTACAGCCAATGGCTGTAACGCAAGCTCAACGCTTAACGTGACTGTCATTGCAACTCCACCAGCAGGAAACTTTGGTGTAACCGGTGCATTGACAACATGTGCTACTCCGGCTGCTCCAATTGCCTATTCTACAACTGGTGGCGTTGGAACTCACACAGTAACGGTTGTTGGTGGTAACATCACTGCAGTAACTGCACCATTTGTTGGTCTCGGATCACAAACGTCGGGTACTGGAGCAGTCGCTAATGCCTTCACAATTCAATGGGGTGCTGCCGGTACCGGTACCATCTCTGATGAATACACCGAAGGTGGTTGTGTATCGGTTGAGACATATACCATTACGATCAATCCTAATCCATCATTCACGATCGCAGGTCCGGGAAATCCGATTTGTGGTAGTAGCGTTCAACCATTTACTATTGTTGCCCTTGTAAACGGTGGTGGTGCCCCTTCATACCTGTGGGCTGAAGTTTCAGACGTAGACGTCATCGGCACACTCGGTGCCAATGGTGCTGCTACAATGAACGTTACGTTCCTGAACCCTCCTGGAGCAACGTCCAGTTACACACTAAACTGTACCGTAACGAACACAACAACGGGTTGTGATGCTACAATTGCACAGGCGTTTACTATCACGCAAGTTCCTGCTGCTCCGGTCATCACGCCAGTTGCAATTGGTTGTGCTGCTTCAACAGAAGATCCGGTAAGCTTTACGAGTTGGATCTTCACAAATGTTGCCGGAACACTTACCATTACTCTGGTTAATGCTCCTGCAGGTACAACTATTGCAAGTCCGACGGCTCATACTGGAGTACCAACAGTCCGCAGTGCATTCTGGGGTGTGATGGCGCGTAATCCAGCTTTGGCGCCTATAAGCCAAGTGGTTACAGCCAACGCAACTATCACAGCTGCTGGTTGTACTTCACCCGTAGGCACAACAAACACCACGGTGTATGCGCGTCCAGCGCCGGCACCAATCGTTCCACTGCCACCACTTTGTATTAACACAATTGTTCCAATTCCTGTTGCCGTTGCAACTAACGGCGGACTTGGTCAACCTGGAGTTGACTACACATGGGCAACTGGTGGTGTAGGTCCAGTAACACTTAATGCAGCTGGAGCCGCTCCAGATCTTACGCGTCAGATCACTGCCCTTAATGGTGCTGGTGCAAAGACGATTACAGTTACAGGTACCGATCCTGTTTCTGGTTGCGCAACTTCGACAGTTTCAAACTTCATTGTTGATCCGGAACCAACACCAGTTGTGTCAGGTCCAGTGGCGGCATGTCAAGAACTCACCAACCCAGTTGGTAAGCCACACAATAGTGTTTGGTCGTTCACATATGATTACCAAACCACACTGAACGCAGCGAACCTTGGTAACTCATTCTCATGGCAGGTTTCGAATGCGTACATCGTTGCCTACTCTGTAGATAACGGTGCGAACTACATCAGCGTTGCTGGCAATGTTGCTCCACTAGCTAGCCAACTTCTTCCGAGCACAGTAAACGCATCACGCATCCGCGTGGTGATGTACGGTGCTACTCCGGCCAAGGTGAAGGTTACAGAAACACACCCTGGTGGTTGCGGTGCGACAACGCCTGACTACAATGTGGCGTTGAACATTGTTCCTACGCAATATGCTCTTGGTGTAACTCCACAGAACATTTGCAACACGGGAACACAGACAGCCCCATTGAATCTTGCTAACTCTCAGACTGGCTTCTCCTATCAAGTACAGCGTTCAACTGACGCAGGTGCTTCATGGACGAATGCAGCGGTAGCGGCTCAAAATGGTGCTACAGGTGTGGGACTGAATTTCACAGTTCTTGCCGGTGACCTTGCCTTCACTACAGTTGCTCCTGCTCCAACAGTCTACTTGTTCCGCGTAGTGGCAACAACCATCGCCCCATCCAATCCTATTGGTTGTGGTCCATACGTTGTTTCACTTGCAAGTGCAACAGTTAACGTACACCAGATTCCGAATGCAGCACTTGCAGTAACGATCGCTACAACGCCAGTGTGTTTTGGAAGCCTCGTGAATGTATCTGTGGCTGGTTCACAGAACTGGGTAACGTATACCCTCGAGCGCGCGCTCATCGCTAATAATAGCACGGGCGTTGCTATCCCTCCAGTGTGGCTTCCAACTGGTGTCAGTGCAGTTGGAAATAATGGCGCTCTTCCTCTTAATGACAACACCAGCCCAGTTGGTGGATTCCCGCTACTTTCGACACCGAACTACCAATACCGCGTTATCGCAGTGTCAAACGTGAGCCCGCCGGCATGTACTGTGACACTCACACAACAACCGACGGCAACAGTATTTGCACTTCCTGTGGTTCAAGCGAACAGCTTTACTCCGAACCCAGTATGTTGGAAGCAGCCTGTGATCTTTACGCAAGCCAGTTCGCAAGATGGCGTAACGTATGAGATTCTAAACAATGCTGCCTCGATGACACCACCGGTAACGTTTAACGGTACAGGTGCCGCAATCGGGCCAATCACGATTCCAGCATTGAGTGTGTTGCCAGCTAATCCTGCAGCACCGACGATCGTAAACTTCACCGTACGAGCTCTACTACGCACTGGTGCAGGAGTTTATGCTCGTCCGATCCCAGCTTCGGCTTGTCCGGTGGTTTCACCGATCACTGCTGTGACAGTTAATCCTAAGCCGGTTGCTAGTGTTTCGGGTACAAACCCAGCATGTGGACCGTCTGTAGGAACATACACGGCAGCAGCAGGAGCATTATGGGCTAAGTATGACTGGAAGATCCTCGGAACCGTCGATGGTGCTCCGAATAATCCTCCGACAGGCACTGCACCAACATTCGTGAACGGTGGCGCATTCGGCACAGTAAATCCGTTTGTAACGACATGGGGCACTAGCCTACTGTCGTGCAATGGATCGTACAATCCGCTTCCTGTTCAAGTCCGAATGATCGAAACAAACGTCTTCGGATGTGCAGACACGGCGATCTACAATGTCACGATCAATCCAACAGTAGCAGATGCCGCGATCAGCGGTCCTACAACTGCTTGTATTTATGGTGGCTTTGAAGAGCATCTGACGAGCTATAAGGTCAAGCGTCCAGGGCTATGTGTCTTCCCTGCGGGAACAACATTCCTTTGGACAATGCCTACAGGCCCGGTTGTTGGCGTGATTCGCAGTGGTCAGGGAACTGATTCGATCGTAGCCGAATGGAACGCTACCGGCGGAACGAACATCGGTCAGATCAATTTGGCCATTACTCTTCCTGCCATTATGGGCGGTTGTGTTACGAACGTCACATATAATGTGACAGTTTATCCGCAACCACAACCGATCGTAACAGGTCCAACGAACGTTTGTCAAAACTCAGTTGGTTCACCAACGTCAACATCAGTCTACAGCGCGACACTCTTTACGGGTGACACGTACAAGTGGGACGTCATTGGCGGAACAATCACAACACCAGGTGGTGCTACAGGCACAGGTGTTGTTGGAGATCCATCGTCCGTTACGGCACTGAATGGTAACAGCATCACTGTTACCTGGGGTAACGTACCGAACCTCAATGCTTCTGTTATCCTAACACAGACAAGCACAGTAGGTTGCATCAACCGTAATACACTCAATGTTGTCGTCAACCCGACTCCAAATCCGGTCGTCAGTGGACCTGGCATTGTTTGCGACAATTCTGTGTCGTCATACAGTACGGCAAACAATGCACCGAGCAACACCTATGTGTGGACGATCGCCGGCAACGGTACGATCCTCACTGGTGCTAATCAAGCAGCCATCACTGTGCTTTCAGGCGCAATTGGCGGCGGAGCAACGTGCACACTGACTCTGACGGCTACAACAAGCGCAACAACATGTTCAAGGACAGTATCGCGCATCATCACTATCGTACCTACGCCAGCACCAACTATCACTCGCCTAACGGCTGGTGGTGCAACTGGTGGCGCATGTCTTAATCAGGTTATTCAATACGGTCAAACAGATCTCACTGTTGGTACGTTCTCGTATAAGTGGACGGCAACCAGTGGTATCATCTCTGACGTAACCGGTAATAACCCAGGTCCAGACAGCGGAACAACGGTGTACGTTAAGTGGAACACAGTAGGAACTGGTACTGTAACGCTTGCCAAGTGGCACACGTCTTCTCAGTGTACAACCACTGTATCGCAGAACGTAGCGATCACAAACCCACCTGCTCCGGCCATCACTGGTCCAACAGCAGTGTGTGGTGAGCAGACCGCTACGTACAGCACACCGAACGTTATCGGTAACACGTACTCATGGAGCTTCTCAAACGGCGCCCTGATTAGTGGTGGCGGTACAAATGCGATCACGATCAAGTTTACAAACCCAGGTGCAGGATCTACTCTGTCATCAAACGTGACAGTTGTAGAAACGAACACCCTGAGTGGTTGCACAGGTCAGACAACTGTTGAGGTAACGATCCGTTACCAGCCGCAGGTACAGACCATCGCTGGTCCAACACAGGCATGTGCATACAACGCAGTTACGAACCCAGCTTCAGTGAACTACTCTGTTGTGAACAATCCTTCTTCGACGTATCAGTGGACAGCCACAGGTGCTACGATCGTTGGATCGTCTACGACAAACACTGTTGCCGTACGTTGGACTTCGGTTGGTACACAAACGATCACCGCTGTTGAAAAGGACGTATCGGGCAACTGCTCCGCTACATCTACACTCAACGTTGCAGTGACGTATCAGCCGACTCCGACAATCACGGGCAATCTGAACTCATGCTCGAACTCAACCGATACATATAGCACACCGGCTGTTGCAGGTAGCACATATGCTTGGACGGTTTCGGATCTGTTAACAGATCGCACACTGTCGGGTCTAACAAACAACTCGATCACGATCACATGGCTCACAGCCGGCTCACGCACACTTAGTGTAACGGAAACTGCAGGTCTTTGCACAGCAACGGCTAATGCAACAGTTACAGTAACAGCTAAGCCAGCTCCGGTCATCACACGCACATCACCTGCAGGATTGATCAATCAGGCATGTTTGGGTAGCACCATTACGTACTCAACGCCTAACGGCGGTGGAACTACATACCTCTGGACAGTAACAGGCGGTACAATCGCTGGTCTGAACAATACCAACGCCGTAACGATCAACTGGACGGCACTCGGAAATCAAACGTTGACGGTCATGGAAACAGCAGTGGCAAACACAGGCTGCTTCATGTCTAACTCCATCAACGTCTCAGTTGAAGAGCAACCAAATCCAGTTATCACTGGTGGTACACCAGTGTGCTCTGGTTCAACGCAAGTCTACTCTGTAACGGCAGTGCCTGGTCACGTATACCTCTGGTCCGTCTCTGGTCTTGCAGCCGATCGTACGATCGTCTCAGGTCTAAATGGAAGCAGCATGACCGTGACATGGAACAATGCTAATACGTACACAGTGCAGGTTGTACAAACAAACAATACAGGTAACTGTACTCGCACTGCAACACTTGCAGTGGTTGTACAGCAAACACCAACGGCAACTGCTATCTCCCGCATAACACCGGGTGGTGCAGTGAACCAAGCTTGCCAAGGTCAGACGATCCAATACTCAACACCTGCAAATGGTGCGAGCTCGTATCTCTGGACATCGGCTGGTGGTGTTATTGTTGGTGCAGCTAACACGAACGCTGTAACGGTAACGTGGCAGACGATCGGTAACAACACTCTTACTGTAACAGAGACAACCACGGGTACACCGTGCTTTAGAACAGTAACGCAGAATGTTGCCGTTAGCTACACGCCAACTCCGAACATCACAGGTTCGACAGTTGTTTGTATCAATAAGGAACACACGTATTCTACTCCAGCGGTTCCGGGTAGCACGTACAACTGGTTGATCACACCAGCGAACGTGTTTGCTACGATCGCAGGATATCCAACAAGCAACACGATCACAGTTCGCTGGATCCAGCCTGGTCTTCACACGATGAGTGTGACAGAAACAGCACTTGGTGGCTTCTGCTTTACAACAACGACAGTGAACATTCGCGTTAACCCGATCCCAACACCAGACATTCAGTCTGCTACAGGCTACGGTAACCCGATCACACGTCGTCCGGGCATCGTCTGCAACTTCAGCTCACACGTCTACTCTGTAACTCCTACACCTGGAAACGTATTCCAGTGGGTAGTAACAGGTGGTACGATCACAGCTGGTAGCAACACGAACTCGATCACTGTTCTCTGGGCTGCTGCCGGTAACGGTACGATCGCTTGCACAGAAACAGTACCTGGTTCTGACTGTATCACCACAGACAGGGACACTATCCTGATCCGTCCGACGCCAACACCGTCGATCACAGGTCAAGTGAACCCTTGTGGTAACAGCGTTCAAGACTACACAACAACGTTCGTATCAGGCAACACATATACATGGACTGTAGTTGGTGGTTCGTTTGTAACGATCGCACCGAACACGATCCGTGTAACGTGGAGCTCGCCACTATGGCCGAACACAACAGTGGCTTCGGTAGCGGTTCGTGAAGATGTTGCAGATGTACTTCTCGCCGGCACATGCTTCGGCACGAATACACTCAACGTTACGCTCCGTCCGATCCCACTTGTACCAACGATCACTGGCCCATCACCGGTCTGCGCAACGGATCTTTCAGATTCACCGCAAACCATCAACACGGCTACATACAATTCGAGCGTACCGGTTATTGGTGCAGGCTCAGGTTCGGTAACACCAACTTGGACTGTAACAAGCGGAACGATCGTCTCTGGTCAGGGTACATACACGATCGGCGTTCAGTGGTCAAACGGTACATTGTCTCCAATCACTGGAACACTTACTGTTACACATCTCTCAAGCTTCGGTTGCTCAGCGACGGGTTCACTTAACGTCACGATCAATCCGCTTCCGAATCCGATCATCACTGGACCAACGTCTGTCTGTCAGAATTCGCTTCAGAATTATAGCACACAGGGTATCCCTGGTAACACCTATAGCTGGACAATCACTGGCGGTAACATCATCCGTGCCGGCCAAGGTACTCCGAACGTAACTGTTGAATGGACGCTTCCTGGCGCAGCAACGATCACTGTTTCGGAAATCAACAGCTTCCTCTGCACGGTTCTGAATACGTTGAACATTACGGTCAATGCTCTTCCAAGCGCAAGGATCACGGCATCTGGTTCCACGACGTTCTGTCAAGGTGGAGATGTCACTCTTAGCGTGCCTATCGGCTTCACGTCATATGTCTGGAACACTGGCGAAACAGCACGTAGCATCGTTGTACGGACAACGGGCAAGTACTGGTGCACGGTGACGGATGCTAACGGTTGCTCGAATAGCTCAGACACAATGCAGATCAACGTCTTCCCAACGTCGTTGCCGATCGTTGCAATCAACGGCCCAACAACGTTCTGTGAAGGTGGTAGCGTAACATTGACGGCACCTGCCGGCTTTACCGCATACCGCTGGTCTACAGGCGCTACAACGCAGTCCATCGTAGTACTGACATCTGGTACATACACGGTAACGATCGCCGACGGCAACGGCTGCACAGGTACATCAACGGATGTTGACGTGGTTGTGAATCCTAAGCCAAGACCGGTTCTTACTCTGATCGGTTCACCTGCTCTCTGCTCTGGCGACAGTGTAGAAGTTCGTGCACCGGCTGGTTATGTCTCTTACTCATGGGTTGCAACATCTGGCAATAACTACGGCACATCGCGCACGATCATTGTTCGTCAAACGGACACGATCTACTGCCAAGTTGTTGACGTAAATGGTTGTGTTGGTACATCGGACAGCGCACGTGTCAAGACCAACTCTATCGTTCGTCCAGTAGTTACTGCAAACGGTCCAACAACATTCTGTGATGGTGGTGCTGTAACTCTTACAGCTCCTGCTGGCTACGCATCCTACATCTGGTCGAACGGCTCAACAGGTCGCTCTATTACGGTTCAGAATGCTGGCGAGTTCTGGGTAACGGTCACGAACAACACGTCGTGCCCTGCACTTTCAACGAAGACTCCGGTCATCGTCAACAGCCTCCCAGTTGTTCCAACGATCAGCCGCATGGGTGATGTTCTTTCTGCAAACTCAGCAGTTGCACAAGCATGGCAGTGGTTCCGCAATGGAACAATGATCTCAGGTGCTACGGCCAAGACGTACACTGTTGGTCTGCCAGGTTCGTACCGCGTTGAGATCGCAGATAACAACACTTGCGCATCTGTCTCCGACGCATTCGATGTTATCCTTACGGATGTCGACGAAGACATCGTAGCCGGCCGTCAAGCTGAGCTTCGCCTCTTCCCGAACCCATCGAATGGTCAATTCTCTATCGAAACATCGATCAGCCAAGCTGGTCCGGTACGCATAGAACTTGTCAATGCTATCGGCGAGCTAGTAATGACACTCAACGAAGCTGCAAACGGCGGAACATTCCGTACGTCAGTGGACATGGGTATCCTTGCTCACGGAGTTTACAACGTAGTAGTAACTACGGGTAACGAGCGTTGGGTTGTTCGCCTGGTTCGTCAGTAACCTGACAGGCCGGCTTCAAAATTCAGCGGGGACGCACGTACGTGTGTCCCCGCTTTTTTTATTGGGTAGCCCCGTAACAGAACTCATCGAAACAGAATCATGTTGTTGAACTACGCAACAATGGAGAGCTCATGCGATATCTTGCCTTCTTTTTCACGGTCACTCTTTCAGCGACGACTCTATTCGCAAGTAGTGCGGGTCAAACCGGTCGCACAAGCGCCACATCCGCAGGGTGTGGGGGCGGCGGATGCCACGGAGGCAGCACGAGCTCTGCCACATCAATACGGGTGCCGCAGGCCGTCGACGGAGTCATTACCGTTGCTCCAGGCTCACAAACCACTATCACAGTCATCGTAGCACACTCCAGCCGGCCGGCAGCAGGTATTAATATTGGGGTGAAGACCACAGCCACTGGTACAACAGCAGCAGGAACACTTGCCACAGTCGCAGGAGAAGGGTTGCGAGTATCTGTGGGCGAGCTGACGCATAGCACGCCTAAGACACTTACTAGCGGTGAGGTCTCGTTCACTTTTAGCTGGACAGCACCTACCCAGCCAGGTACGTACTTCTTGCGTGCGATCTCAAACGCCGTGAACCGTGATGGATCCTCGGGTACCGGTGATCAATGGAATTGGATGACTCCGGTGCAGATCGTTGTGAGTCCAACGAACTCAGTGGATGAGTACTCATCAGTAGACGTGGTCGTTTCGCCCGTACCCGCACACGAGAGCGTGTCTATGACCGTCCCTACAGCACCGGGCGAACATCTTCGCATTGCCGTTATTGATCAACGTGGCTCAACGGTAGCAACGGATGAGCAGACTGCAACCGGTGAGTCCTTCCGGTATGTTTGGAACGGGAGACTCGCCGATGGTTCACCTGCACCACAAGGTCCTTATGTTGTCACGATCATGTCCCAACGTCGCCTCATGAAAGGACGCGCCATCATTATTCGATGACCCGATTCGTAACCCATACTGCCGCCTTCGTGTTGTTCACGATGGCGCTCGCGCTTCCCACCTCTGCTCAGTGGAAGGAGGCAACCATTCCAGCCCCCTTCAATAGCGGTTATTACCTGGATGTGTTCTTCATGCCGGGCAATCCAAACCTTGGATGGGCCTGTAGTATTGAGGGTTTTGTTGTGCGTACCACGGACGGCGGCACGGTGTGGCGCGGTGCTTCCGTTCCGAATGCTAATCTGGAGTATGTTCAGTTCCTCACGCCACAGATAGGATATGCCTCAGGTCCGTCCGGAGTGTACCGTAGTGATGATGGGGGTGCGAATTGGCGGTGGATGTGCCTCAGGACTCCAAGCGTTCTATCGAACAACGGATGGTGGTGGCTCATGGTCTGTGTCTTTTGGATCCGAGCCTTTGAGCGGACTCAGTGACGGAATCATTTTCCGGAATGGTAGCGGCTTTGCAGTAAGCAGTGGGGTGTTGTGGCGGACCACGGATTTTGGAAGATCGTGGTCTCGGTACTCTAGTACAGGAAGCAAGATCTGGACCGAGGAGATCGCCATTTCCGGTAGTTCATTCCTTTTGCCAACGTCTGGCGCTGATTGCGATGGGCAAACACGCGGGCGTGGTTCAATGCGCTTTAGCAATGATGGCGGACTGTCGTGGATCGAACACCAAACTGGTGCTAACATGTTTGGCAGTTTTCTCATAGACTCCCGCAGAGGATGGGGCGTGGGAGATGCACGAACGGTGATCTACACTGCAGACCAAGGGAATACTTGGGTACTGCGCAACTGCGGGATCCGCGGAAACATCGACGATTGTTGGTTCATCAACGACACTCTTGGATGGGCTGTTGGTGATGGTATCTATCGGAGCAATTTCAACGCCCCGGGCAAAACTGTTTCCATCATCCCTTCGGATGATGTGCTCACTATCTGCAGTGGCGATAGCATCTATGTTGAAGCGAACGGCTCCTTCACCTCGTATTCTTGGGATGATGGTACAACTGCACAGGGCCGAGTTCTGTCCGAGCCCGGCAGATACATCGTTACAGCCTTTGATGCCACCACGTGTTTAACAACGAGTGACACCGTGCGAGTGGTTCTCAAGAGCGCATTTGTGCCAAGGATCACGGCAACTACGAAGGCATTCTGTGAAGGCGACTCAGCGATCCTTGTTGTTGCAGGACCTGTTGTTTCATGGTTGTGGTCTACAGGCGAAACCACTCAGAGTATTGCCGTGCGCAAAACCGACACATACACGTGCACCACACTTGACTCCAATGGATGTACGAAGTCGGCTCAATTGGCAATCACGGTCAATGCCAAGCCTATTCCGGTTATTCAGGCCAATAGATCTCTCACGATCTGCCTGGACGACGTCATCACGCTTACAGCGCAAAGTGGGTTCAGATTGTATGAATGGAATACAGGCGAGACCACTGAGTCCATCACAACGGGTAAGGGCGGAAAGTACTGGGTAACCGTAACGGATGACAATGGATGTGTTGGAGTTTCCGACACCGTCCGCGTCATTGCTCTTGCTACACGAAATAAGGCAGAGGTTCAGTTCAGTGTAAGCGATGGCGGAACGATTGTCATTCAAGATCACAACGTGGGTGAGATCGCATGTCGCAACGTCCAAGTTCGAAACGTTTCTCCGACTGAACCCCTGATCATAAGCAGGCCGTTTATCGTTGGAAATGTGTTCTTCTCGATCCCACAGTCCCAGCTTCCCCTTGTTATCCCCGCTGGCGGTCTTGGAGAGATTCAAATCTGCGCATCGGCTATCGACTCCGGACAAATCGAGGATACTCTCGCCCTGCCGGATACCTGTTCGATTGGGAAGATTCCGCTTCGAAGCAGGGGGCTTTCCATTCCGTTTGGTGGCACTTCTCGATGCAATGTTGATGTTTCATCCCTAGTCTACAATGCAGGCTCCTCTTGGCGCCTCTCAGCCCCTTTTCCTGTTCCAGCCTCTAGAGTGTTGACAATTACAGCAAAACAGATGTGACGGGTCGTATGATCTGCACGGCCTCCGCTGTTTCAGCTAGTGAGGCACAAACTGACCTGACGCTTGATGTATCCGGTGTTGCCTCTGGCCCCTACATCCTGTGCATAGAATCTGAAGGCCAAACAATGTCGGCTCAGACTGTTGCGGTAGGTCCGCAATAAGGACATCAAGGGCTGAAAAGTTCGTAAATTTGGTGCTATGACGACGATCAAATCCCTCGATCCGCGCGTAACGCGGATGCAGATCGACACGGAACGGCAAGACCCGTTGGAACCAAAACCGGAGCTCGATCAGTTTCAGACCTTTGAGGTCTTTCACCAGGCCAAGAGCGGTGCGCACCACGTTCACGTGGGCAACGTTCATGCCCCAAATCGCGAGCTCGCACTTCTCCTTGCGAAGGAGCAGTACGGACGTCGCGGTCAGACTGTGAACATGTGGATCGTGAACACCCGAGATGTGCTTACGATGGCGTCAGAAGATTCTGACGTGTTTGCAACAACACCGGACAAGATGTACCGCGAGGTTGCTGCCTACATGGTTCGCAACAAGGTGGAGGCCTTCAAGAATAAACAACAGGAAGGCACAAAGGAATGAACAGTCAAGCACTAGCAGAACTATGCTACCGCATGGCGGATGACGAGCTCATTCTCGCGCATCGGCATTCGGAGTGGACCGGACTGGGACCGCTACTGGAGGAGGACATTGCTTTCTCATCCATCGCGCAAGACAAACTTGGTCATGCCCAAGCACTCTACAACATCATGCATGAATTGTGCGGCGAACCCGATGCAGATACCGCGGCCTTCACGAGAGAAGAGTCGGCTATGCGTTGCTCTCAATTCGTGGAGTTGCCAAACGGCGAATACGACTTTTCACTCGTTCGCCATTTCCTCTTTGACGCTGCAGAATACATCCGTTGGACCGCACTCGTGCA
Source organism: Candidatus Kapaibacterium sp. (assembly GCA_026390655.1). GTDB lineage: Bacteria > Bacteroidota > Ignavibacteria > Kapaibacteriales > Kapaibacteriaceae > UBA10438. The sequence continues at coordinate 12,200 of JAPLFN010000102.1, read as the reverse complement.
AAGTTCTGTTGAGCCCCTTGCCAACCTTGCAAGGAAGATCCACGGAGAATTGAAGTATCATCTCTATCATGCGCAGACGTGGATGGTGCAGTTGGGTGCTAATGGAAATGAAGAATCGCATTTACGTATGCAATCCGCTCTCAACAGTGCATGGCCCTATGCCTTAGGGATGTTTGAACTCGGCGTTCACGAAGACGCCCTCATTACCGAGGGGATCTCCATTGGTGAGAAGGTAACAGAAGAGCGTTGGCTAGAACTAGTAACGGAATTGCTTCAGCCATCTTCTCTTACGATTCCAAACGGTGTTGAGCCATTGAATGGTGGACGCAAGGGCTACCACACAGAACATCTGCAACCGTTACTCGATGAGATGACGGAGGTGTATCGTGTGGATCCTTCAGCAGAGTGGTGAGATGAACGCACAAGACATTTACACGGCACTCCATGCAGTACGTGATCCCGAGATACCAACGATCTCCGTTGTTGATATGGGAATCATTACGAACGTGATCGTACGAACTGACGATGATGTGCACGTGACGATGACCCCGACATTCGTAGGGTGTCCGGCCATTGACTATATGCGACGCGATGTTGAAGCAGCGGTTAAGGGGCTAGGCGTAGCAAACGTAACGGTGGACGTTACATTCGACTCTCCATGGACAACCAACCGAATCACTGAAGCTGGTAAGAAGGCCCTTCTCCAACATGGCCTTGCTCCGCCTGAGCACTTCGATACGCTCACATTGAATCTCGAGGTGTTGAATAACGTTGCATGCCCATTCTGTGGATCCCACAACACCGATCTGAAGAGCCCCTTTGGCCCAACTCTTTGCAGATCCCTACACTATTGCAACGCATGCCGCCAAGCGTTTGAAGGATTTAAACCGGTGTAGGGTCGCGTCGCCGACGCGACCCTACACCGTCGCCGACGCGACAGTACATTCAAAACGTTGTGCTCATCTGTATGTAGTATTGGCGACCTACGAGACCGGGGACAAGCGTTGGCTGTGAATGGTCCAAGAGATTATTGATTCCTGCGCCAATAAGAACGCGATTCGCTGAAAGCATAAACGAGCGTGTTGCAGCGATGTTTACTACAGTGTAGCCACTCACGAACTCATCGAGGCGGTCAAGTACCTTGCGCGGCGGATCGGTGATGACGATACCATTTTTGTCGAGTGACTCATCTCCGAATCGGCCGATGAATTGAAAACGCACGTTTGCACTCCAGAGATGATCTTCGGTATCATACTGCACACGCAACGTTCCACTGTTTCGCGATCTCCCCCAGAGTCCATAGTAGCTGTCGCGCGTTAGCGGCCCATCAATAGAACCGGCGGTCCCACTGTCGATCGCATTGAGTACTTGCACATCCTTGGCATCAAGAAACTGATACCCACCAAGGACGGAGAAGAGACCTACGTCGGCAACCGCGAGAGCAAGTCTCAGGTTCAGCTCAATTCCCTGTGTATACGCATTCGCGATGTTGCGATACGAATAGACTGCGCGGCCATCGACAGACTTGACGTAGTAGTATTCGATGAGGTTTTTGAGATCATTGCGAAAAGCACGGATCTCAGCGTTATAGAGGAGCGAGAACGAGTTTGAAAGTTGTCGTTGTCCGTCTTCGTAGCGCAAACTAAGATCATACGAAACGCTGCGCTCAGGTACGAGAGTATTGCCGAGGCGTTCTGCGCCTATAAGGTCATAGCCGGCACCTGCAAGGCGATTTGAGAACGAAACATAGAGCTGCCGAAAATCAGGGGCCTTAAAGCCGGTACCGATCGAACCTGATGCACGAACATTATCACCGGGCTTCCAGAGTATAGAAAGTCGGGGGTTCACTGCACTTCCAAACACACTGTTGCCATCATAGCGAGCGCTTACAACATAGGAGATCCAATCTGATGGCATTCCTTCCCATTGACCGAATCCAACGACGGTTCGGTAATACGGATGATCGCCAGTGGAGTCGCGATACCGTGAGCCGCTGATGTCATCATACAGAAATTCGCCACCAAGCGTTAGCCGGTTGGCAGCACCGAGCTGCACATCATACTGTCCGTATAGTCTACCGATCCTACGGATCAAATCGTCGGTAGACCCTGCAGTTCCCTGAGATGAATCGAAGTTGTATCGCTCATTGTACGAAGATCCATAGGCATTGATCGTTAGGCGCGCTCTGCCTGATTGGTATTCGATGCCTGCTGTTGCCGACCCATCCCACTGCTGCACAGAGCCTGAATTCTGTGCGATCTGTCCGGCAAAACTTTCGATAAACGTGCCGCGAGTTTCGGAACCAAAAAATCTCAACCACGATCGAGCTGTCCATCCCTTTGCGAAACGCCATTGAATCTTCCCCTGGGCAGTTCCATCCTGATATCCCGAATACGGTATGGTGAGGGGGCCGAGTGGTAATGTAAACTGGGGCTGATTCTTATAGTTGAGGAATCCGGTGATCTCGAGTGAGTCGGAGCCCCATCCACCTTCGATGCGCGTTTCTATCGGACCGCGTGTTACTGCTTGCACCATTGCAGAACCATTGAAGCCATTGCTGGGTCGTTTCGTGATAATGTTCACCACGCCGGCAAGAGCATCACTTCCATACATGCTGCTCATCGGACCCTTTACCACTTCAACGCGCTCAACATTCCCAACAGAAATGCGGGAGATGTCGATGACGCCGGCAACTCTGCCGATGATTGGCTGACCGTCAATAAGGATGAGCGTATAGTCAGGACCAAGTCCATTCATCTGAATGCCGTTCCGGACCGCACCGGTTATCAAGATACCGGATTGCTCTTTTAACAGATCGCCAACATCCGACATTGCAGAGGTGGCGATACGATCCTTGCCGATAACCTCAACTCGAACAGGCGAGTCCTTTAGGCGGACTTCATTCCGTGTTCCTGTTACTACCACTTGAGATTTGATGTAGGTTCTAAGGCTGTCCGTTACGTGTTTTGAACGGAGAGTATCACGTTGTGGTACTACCTGGCCATGAGATACAATAGCAGCAAAGAAAAAAGCCCACAAGACGTGGACGGATAGCCAATTCATCGTACAAAAGTACGGTCTGTGCTCCGAACTATCTCAGCCAAACGATAGGGACTGTTTCTGAACCGTTAGGCATGAGGACGGCGAGGGTATAAAGCCCCGTTGCTACAGAGGACATGTTAATGTCGAACGTAACCCCTTCGCCATCATTCAATCCGCGGTGCATGGTGGTCGACCAAATCGTTCTACCATCTATGCTTACGAGGCGAAGCTGATACTCACCTGGCTGGTAGGCGTTGAGATCCACGGCAATAACATCCTGCGACGGCACTGCACGGGCAGTCACGAACGACGACTGGAACGTACGGAGCAGCCTGCCTGTAAGGTTACATCCGGATACATACAGGAGCCCGTTGGATGAAGAGAGGCGCAGACAGTTACCCCCTTGCCATTGAACATCTTCCCATCTCAGTGGCGCAGTCTGGACGTGTCCGGCAAGTACGAGCCCTCGAACCTCCGTGATCTTCTGTCGCGTCGAGATTATCTGTACGTTCTCTACGAGGAGATACGAGAGACGGTCCGGGCCTCTGACACTTGTCCGCAGCGCTCCACGATCCGTGGAGTCGGGAAGGAAGACACTCGCGTCATTCACAAGTGTAGCACGGAGTTCAGTGATCGTAAGCGGGAGCATTGATGCAGGAACCTCCAAAATGATTGGAATGCCTACACCATCTGTACCGGCGCGCGCAGTCACACTTCCGGCGAACAATCGTATCGCACTTGTATCTCGAACGAACACAGTAACACTCTTAACCTGCTCACAACCAAGTTGATCTGCGCCGCGTACCGTGTAGGTTGTTGTGGTCTGCGGCGTGGCGACGGGCTGGGCACTATATGCGTCGCTAAGCGCGGTGGCAGGCGTCCATACGTAACGTGTTGCGCCCGAGGCCATGAGCTGAACCGTCTCTCCGTGACAGATTGACGTATCCTTGGTAACACTCATGTTCAATGATGAAACGAATACGACCATCGAGTCCACGCTCTCGCATGAGCCGGTAAGAGCCCGAACAACGTATGTTGTCGTTTGCAGTGGCGAGGCTAATGGGGCAAGTGC
>JAPLFN010000102.1:0-8047 GCA_026390655.1 Candidatus Kapaibacterium sp. | reverse complement strand
GCTGATGAATCCGAAAGACCGATCGAAGGCGACCAGATATAGCGTTCTGCATTGCCTGTGGACTTCAGTTGTACCGAGCCCCTTTCACAAACAGATGCATCAGGTCCAGCGTCGACGTTTGGGCGAGGAAGGACTTCGACGGTAACAGTATCAAAACGTGTGCATCCGGAGTCACCACGCACAGATGCGATGTACGTTGTGCTTACTACCGGACTGCATCGAACAATTGCGCCATCAATGCGATCTAAACCCTCAGCCGGAGACCATGTAACGTCGGTAGACGAGGTGCGAGCTGTAAGTATCGCGGATTCGCCAATACAGATTCTGACATCAGGACCAACATCAATTGGAGGTCCTGTCACAGGTGTTATGAGGAGCGAATCATCGTCACTGCAATTGCCACTTCGCGAAGTCAATCTGATAAGTGTAGGACCAGTGCCCATCACGACCCTAGCAACTGCCGTGAAACGGTCAATCACGCCGGTGCCTGTCCAATCATGCACCGAGCCGGCTGAAGCAGAAAGTACAAGCGTGTCTCCAACGCATGTCCTGTCAGGCCCAATGATCTTCACACTGAATGAATCAATCACCGTAATGAGCACAGTGTCCAGAATGCGACATGCTCCGAGTTGCATCGTCACTACATATGCAGTAGTGGCCGAGGGTGAGGCTACGGGCGAAGATGCGGTAGGATCGCTCAGCCCTGTAGTAGGAAACCACGAGTACCTATCGGCGCCGCGAGCAAAGAGCTGTACGCTTGCTCCTGCACATATGGTAGCATCGCCACTCGCCGTCATGTCAGTAACTCGTACCAAGATTGTTGCTGTGTCCTTACAGCCCAATGGGTTCGTACCGACCACCGTGTACCGCGTTGTGCTGCGTGGTTCAATGAACGGATCTGGACGCGTGGGGTCGCTCACAAGAACCGTAGGCGACCAGAGGTATGTGCTTGCGCCGCGTGCCTGAAGCTGGATCCGTGTTCTGGGGCATATCTCAGGCACACTATCAACGGTTACAGTGGGTGTTGGCAGAACAGTGATCGTGCCGTTGGCTGTGTCAGTACCATATCCATTAGAGACCACAAGTCGTATCACGTGTTTGCCCGGAGCGTCGTAGCAGACCACTTGCGGTTGCCGCTCAATTGACGAAGCCGGAGAGCCCCCTTCGAAGATCCACTCCCACGTGTCGATAGCACCTGTGCTTGCATCTCGCATCCCTGTACATGTACCTGCGCATAGATCACGAGGGTCAGTGAATGCTGCACGAGGAAGACTGCAGGCCGTGAACCGCAGTCCGGGTTCGATGAGAGACGAACCGATCATGTTCGGCAGACCATAGCGACACGTTCCGGTGAGACGTATAGCCGTGTCTCGCAGCATTGCCAGCGATGTATCCTCATTTGGAGAGCTGATCATCGCAAGCCATGGTTGTCCGGGGCGACCTATATACACGTGACCATCCGAGGCCAACTGCATCGGCGTCCAGTTGTAGACACCACTCATCTCGCCAAGAACAAATTTTGAGTTAACGATCACATCAGATTTCTTTGAATCGATTGAAAACTGATAGATGCGCGTTTGGGCATTTGAAGTCTCGTTAGCAACGGAGATGTACAGCTTCTTACTATCAGGAGAGAATGCCGCGCCATAATGTGAGCCAAGACTCTCGGAACGAAAGAGGTTGATGCCGTTCGTGACCTTCCCCGTCTGCGAGTCAAAGTCGTACAGTTGCGAACTCCCCGCAGTAGAGGTTATCACAAGTTGACGACTATCAGGAGAAATGTGCATCTGACCGGCCTCGCGCACAACGAGCGTAGGATTGCCCGCATCTGAAGACACCGGTATGGTTGAAAGAACATCACGCGTGAGGTGTAAGCTGAAGAAGTGACGCGTTGATCTGCTACGAACAACGATCCACCAGCCGTCTCCCTTGCAATCTGCCGTGGCCGTTACGTGTTCGGTAACATCATTGAGGAGAACTTCATTCTTCTTTACTACGTCACCAAAGCCAGCATCAGCGCGCATGTCAACTATAGAATAACAGAGGCAAAGACAACGAGAACCAATGCTTGACGACGTGACCGGTGCAGGATTGAAAACGTAGAAGATCCATGGTCTTCCGGGTGCAGGCACCACAAGTGCACTCTGACTTGTTGACTGGTCGCCGAACAATTCACTTCCATTCGGCATTACGTCATGAAGTCTATTCCAAACGGTAACTCCGTCCGTATAGAAGAGGAGTTCGCCGGTGATGGGATCTGAAACAGTTGCGCAACCCTCACTTGTGTTTAACTGCCCGTCAGAAATCGATTCGATAGACCCGTTGCGAAAAGTAACGCCGGCTCGTTGTCCGAAGTACCAATTCCATGTGCTAAGGGGCTGACCAAACGCGCTAAACGCAGGAAGTACCACACATGCGACAACAATCGCGGAAAACACAAACGCGCTTCCCACGAACCCTCTCCCCCCGGAGCAGTATCGTAGTGATTTGGACATAGTTGGTCCGCCTCCAAAATAGCGAAGGAACAGCCTCGTGAGCCGAAAGGTATTACCCAATTTTAATGTTATCGAGACATAGAGTAGGGGTAGTTTTGCTCCATGGAAAAGAAGATTCTTGTAGTTGATGACGAGCAAGACATTGTTGACCTCGTTTCGTACAACCTCAGTAAGGAGGGATTCAAGGTCTTTACAGCGTCGAACGGTACTCAGGCAGTGGAAGTGGCAAAGACAGTGAAGCCGGATGTGGTGCTACTGGATGTGATGATGCCGGGCATGGATGGCTTTGAAGTGTGTAGAAGCCTACGGAAGGATCCGACACTTGCCACCACGGCTATCATGTTCCTGACCGCAAAGTCGGGTGAGATCGACCAGATCCTTGGGCTCGAACTGGGTGCGGATGATTACATCCAGAAACCAATTTCCCCTCGAGTGCTCCTTGCCCGGGTAAAATCGATTCTCCGCCGCGGATCAGAAAACGTCCGCACGGAAACGATTGCCGCACCTGAGCTCCTGCGAATCGGTGCACTGGAAGTAAATCGTCAGAACTACACGGTCAAAGTGGACGGGCGCGAAGTGTTCTTCCCGAAGAAGGAATTCGAGCTTTTGGCCTTCCTAGCTTCCAATCGTGGGAAAGTATTCTCTCGAGAGGTACTCTTACGCCGTATCTGGGGCGAGAGTGTTTATGTGATCGATCGGACCGTTGACGTTCATGTGAGTAAGGTGCGCGAGAAGCTTGGTAAGTATGGCGCTTGGATCGAAACGGTCAAAGGTGTTGGCTACCGTTTCTCCGAACAGGTCTAAATTGCGCGCTATGGCGCCCACAACACGTCGGTTCTCAATAGAACGAATTTCATGGATCTGGCTAACGCTCTCGTTAGCTGGCGTAAGCGTGCTGACTGTTCTGCTTTTTCTGATACTAGAACCCTCGTTGTTCGTTTCAGCAGCTCCACCACTCTGCATCGCCGCCATACTTTCCTTTTGCACCGGCACTCTTTCGCTATTCCTCTACATACGAGCACTGCGCGCACGTTTGCTCGATCCTATCGAGCGAATCATTGAGGTAACGCACGCTATTGCAGAAGGGGCCGTTAGTACACGCATCGAAACAAACGCGCGATCAACACGCGAGATTGCTCGCGTTGCCTCAGCGATAAATCGACTTGCACAGAAGGCAGTTCGCGATATCGATGAAATGCGTCGGCTAGAGAGAGTTCGTTCTGAATTCATCGCCAACGTTTCACATGAATTGCGCACACCCATCTTTAGCGTCCAAGGATATCTTGAGACACTTCTGGATGGTGCGATGGACGACCCAGAAGTTTCGCAACAGTTCCTCGAGAAGGCATATAACAATGCCTTACGTCTGAACGCCTTACTTAGTGACCTCATTGACATTTCACGCATCGAGAGCGGTGAGCTGAAATTCTCCTTCCGCTATTTTGATATGGGAGATCTTCTCCGCGAACTCGTTCACCAAATGGAGATTCGCGCGCAACAACGAAAGGTCACAGTGCACTGTGAGGTGGTTGGTGAAGTAACTGTATATGGAGACAAAGAGCGGTTGACCCAGGTGATGACCAACCTCTTTGACAATGCAGTTAAGTACAACACGGATGGTGGCCATGTATACGTGCGCGCCGAGAAGATCGAAAATGCAGTGCGCATAAGTGTTCGAGATACGGGCATCGGAATACCTGACGAACATCTGACCAGGATCTTCGAGCGATTCTATCGCGTTGATAAAGATCGGTCTCGTGCAGTTGGTGGTACGGGGCTAGGACTAGCCATTGTTAAACACATTCTCGAAGCTCACCACGCACCTATCACTGTGCAGAGCGTTGCGGGAGAGGGCACGACGATAGCGTTTGTGCTAGCGTGCTAATGTGCTAATTATCGAATGATGACGAAACGATGTTGTTCAGATCGAGAGGCGCGCTCGATGGCGATGCTATAGACGCCTTGTGGTAGCATTGAGACATCGGCAACGATTGTGTGCCCAGATTGATACCATTGGACATTGTGACTAGCGCCTTGAACATCTATGACGCGGCAGCCTTCAACAGGCAGGTCTTGTGTTAGAGAAATGTTGATGTGTGATGACGATGGGTTCGGTGAAATCGAATACACCAGAGATAGCTCCTCGTAAACCCCCGACACGAAGTCGAAATCGATGTCATCTATATAAAATCCGTCAGACTGGCGTACGGCATTGCTTTTGAAACGCAGACGCATGTGTAAGGTGTCGCCAGGATTGAATGCCGGGAACAACGTGCTAACAGCTCGCCAAGCATCGTCACCCTTTGTGGTGTCGGTCCAACGAGCATCGCGAGAGGCGTTCCACCATTCCGCGACGGTGTAGTCTCCCTTATTCCCAGTCTTTGAGACCTCCAGAAACATTGTATCTGAAGGATCCACAAAGGCAGCAACGGAATACCTCATTTTCAGCGTTGGGTACTCAGGAGTAACTACAATGGCTATCGGAAACATCTCAACCGTGTCTCTGCGGTTAGCCGTGTACGCACCTACGGGAGAATGAGCATAGGAGGCGGGAGCAGACTTAAAGAAGTTCGTGGTCCTTCCCCAGCTACCAAGAAGCTTGTGGTAGCGAGGCTCAGTGGTGAACGATTGAGGGCTCGGTTCTAATGATCCAGTATACGCCCACAAGGAGTCGCTGTATGTACTAGCGTTGTTTTCGGAATCAAACACTCGTTCGCGCACGCGATACCATCCATCTTCAGTTGGCTGGACATTGTGAAGAACTCTCTTTCCTGTGTCGGAAGTGCTTAATGATTTTACGAACGGCACTTCAGATAAGTCGGAATGGAGGTATGCTAGATTGATGATCGGAGTGACTCCGTCCAACCGTAAGACCGGAATCTGCACGGCGATGTTTATCGTTCTGTCTTCATTACCTTTTGCAGAAATCAGCACCGGAGCGCCGAGTTCCTTGGAGCCCCCTGCATAGGCGGACGCTTCTCGTGGAGCGCTCTTTCTTCCGTCCGCAGTCACGACCAGGGTATACACATACAGTCGGTACTTGGTTAGCCCCTTATCCGTTAACGCAACGGCCGTTGTAGCTAGTGTGTCGATAGGAACGCCATCTCTCTGTATCACAATCCGCGCATCCGGAGGAAGGGGCTGACCATACGAAAGTGATGTTATGGCTGACCATGCGAGGTCGATCTCCGTTGGTCGATCGGGTATCGTGCGCGCGGAGAACGTGCGCGGTGCACTCGGTGCGCGGGTGTCCACCACGGCGGTGTAGACATCGTTGTCGGCCGGGTTCACATAGGTGTTGCGCATATCCACCCATGACGGGTAGATGATGCCGTTATAGAAATCACAACCGGAGTAGTCGCCGGCAAAGGTATTGCCTTGGAATGGGTTGCGACGAAGGTCATTGAGGTCATTACCAACACGACGGTCAAGCCACGTTGTACCACCATTCGATGACCAACTTACATACGTGTTCACGAGGATGTTCGCCGCATCATCACGACTGTCGCTGTACATGATCGCTACTTCACCATTTGTTGGATCTAGAGCGATCCACGACCAGAATTGATCATTTGTAGTGTCGCTGTGAACGATTCGTGCGCCCAACCAAGACGTACCATTATCTGTAGATCGAGAGAAGTACACGTTGGGGAAATTGTCGGCTGCCCATGTTAGGTATAGCCAGCCATTACGCGGTCCACTCGTGTTGTCAATCGTCAACGTTGGATAACATTCTGCACGCACCACACCCTTTACACGAGAATTCGTCTGACCATTGATGGTGCTCTTTTCGCCAAACGGCTTATAGGTTTGAATGACTCGCGGCTCGGTCCACGTAGTACCTGCGTCCGTTGAACGTGAATACCGAATCGAACTTTCCGTACCACTATTCCAGACGAGATGCACAGATCCATCTGGACCGGTCCGTGCAAGAGGGAAACTCTGACCAAACGTAGTGGCCTCGGAGGTGCGCGGAAAGCGATTGCTCACAGGGATGGGTTGGGACCATGTTACCCCTTCGTCTGTACTCCGCGCAATGTGGATCTGGGTGGAGGAATCTCTGTTAATGACGCGCTTCCATGGGATGTAGAGGTTCCCACGATGCGGAGATGATACTGCTGTGTCAGCATGGACGTAATACTTATCCTCGAAGGCCGAGTCTTGATTTTGCTGGCCGGTATGAATGACAACTGCGGTATGCTTCATAGGCCACGTTACGCCACCGTCCGTTGTGGAACTGATGAAGATGCCATTCTCGCCGAACTGGACATTGCCCTCACGTTTAAATCCTCCGTAACACAAATAGCCCTTTCCCCTATGATCGAAGCACACAGATGGGTCATTACTCGAAGACCATCCCGGACGGGCCGATCCAAGTGTAACGTTCTTCCACGTTGCACCTGCGTCCTTGGAATAATACGCCCATGTGGAACCGCTCGACCGATAGTCAACTGCTGAACCAATGAGACTTGTCGGATTACGTGGGTTCACAGCAATGGACGATTCATTCTGAGCCGGTAGGGCATCAAAGTCTTCGTCGATCATGTTTGCATTAACGAAGATGCTTGGAAATACCGTCTCTGTAAGCATCGGTACCATGTACACCAGCCCCTCATATGAGGGCTGTGCTATTGGAGTGGGGTGGGCTCGTTCCATTTGTTTGGCATGAGGATTCTCGCCTTGAGCTTTGCCAAATACCGAGCATAGAACAACAACTGAAATGACGAGAAGAATGCGGGACATAATAAGTTCCAAGCGGTTTTCTGTATTAAAGCCCGAGGTCAGCTCTAACGCCGGGCCAGCCATGCGTAGAAGCAAGGCGACGAACTGAATTCTCATATCGGTCAACTGTCTTATCGTCGGCCGACCGCAGATGAATGATGATGTTGCCAAGAGTCATCACCCTCATATTTGCAGGAAGGTGTTCAGCCAATCGCGCTGCTTCGTGAAAATGTTCGGCAGCGGCATCAGCGTTGCCACGAGCAAGCGCAACGGCGCCTTCAACATTTTTCATGTAGCATTGGTCGGCAGGGGAGATGTCTGAAAGAGAAACGATCGGACGCATAAGAGACTCTGCGTCATCGAGCATTCCAAGGTTGATACATGCGCGCGATGCTAAACACGTGAGAAGAATGCGTTCATGTCGAGAGAGTCCGCCGTGGGTCTCCAACGTTCTGATGGCCGTAGTCCGTGCCTCGGAGGATCGCCCTTGAATGATAGCGTCAGAAATATTGCGGATCACTACAGCAAGGGGCTGATGAGACCGTGCCGAGGTGTCCACGTCGGATTGATCACCTAGGTCCGCGCCCGTGCCCGCGGCCTTCTCGTCCACTTGTGATCCATAAAGAGCCCCGGCGTAGATCGGCAATACCTCAACGTTGATGTACGAGGCAATGTCAGACGCGCCGTGCATTTCTGCTTCGAGCGCAGCCATGGTAAGCATCCGTTCAACTGTTGTATTGTCCTCGGCCTCTGCGCCATGCGCTGCGATATGGACAGCGAGTTGACCGCGCAATTCGTCTATCTGCGTGGCCTCGAACTCACGTGACAGG
>JAPLFN010000061.1 GCA_026390655.1 Candidatus Kapaibacterium sp. | reverse complement strand
ATGGCAAGCCGGTCACGGAGATGGTTGTAGAGGAGTGGACGCGCAAAGGGTGCACCATTGTGAGTGGTCTTGCCAACGGCATCGATATGATCGCACACGAAGCATCGCTCAGATTCGGCGGACGCACGATAGCGGTGATCGCCAGTGGCATTGACAAGATCACGCCCATCCCCGCAAAACAGCTCTCTGATCGCATTGCAAGCAACAATGGATGTGTCATTACGGAACATGCATGTGGAGTGAAGGCACAGCCTCCTTACTTTCCTGCTCGGAATAGGATCATTTCCGGATTAAGTGATTGTGTTGTTGTGATCGAAAGCAAGATGAAAGGGGGCGCCCTGATCACCGCCGATTTTGCGACGAAGCATGGCAAAGGTCTATATGCTGTACCCGGCCCAATCACGTCATCTCGGAGCCAGGGATGTCATTCACTGATCAAGTCCGGCCAAGCACAGTGTCTTGTGCAACCGGATGATATCGCCGAACACGTCTATCTTTCTCGCGATGCAGAGCCCCTTGTTGCAACGCCGCTCATTCCCGGATTGGATGACGGAGAGCCTCGACTTGTTGACGATCTTGCGTTACGATGGGGATGTAGTATACCCGAGGCGCTCTCGAGGTTGATGTCGCTTGAAATGGAGGGACATGTGCAGCAGTTGCCTGGTCAGCGGTACGTGGGCAAAAGATGACACTCCCCTTTTGTAGACGGGTGGCCGGGAATTATCTAACTTCGCCAGTGTCCTTCTAGATACAGTTTTAACCACCACATTATACTGAGCAGTTCATGGATATACATCTGCAACTGATACAAGGCGAGTTTTCGTCAAATGAGGCCTTAGACCTTATCTCCCAGTTAATACAGGTTAAGATTAAGTTCCATGAAAATAGAATTGCTGGGAATGGAAGTGAAGAAGACTTGAAGTATCGGGAGTCAAAAATAAAGAGACTCCAACAGGAGTTGTCTGAACTGCGAACTTCAATCAACAACGCTGATGGTAACGTACGCTTGGATGGGAAGATTAAAATAGAAGTATAGTCTGGTGGACTATCCCGCTTGTCAGCAAATGATAACACGTTGTCACTATGGGAAGTCAGAAGCACATACTGGTTGTTGGCAGGCACCACTCAATCATGAAGAGGGTTCTGGAGACCTTGGTTGCTCACAACTATCTTGCCTACGGAGCAATCACTGATCAAAAAGCTCTTGATATGATTCATACAGCAGTAGTAGATGCGATCGTATTCGGTGGTGGTGTAGAAGGAAGCAGTGTTGATGTCATTTCGGCTGAGGCAATCCGGATTAATTCTCAAACGATGTTCATCCTTGCCAATCCACAAACGGTGCTTACAGATCTTCAACGGGCATTTAGCCAACAAGGATAGTGAGTCTGTGGCATGTTGCACGGGGCTGATCGAAACCATCCAGATGCCAGACTGCCTACGTTCAAACAACGTGACTAGTTTATCGAAGGGCTACCACCACAAGATTGGTGCATGTTACACCTCAGCTTAGATTTCACTATGCAAATACTCCCTTTCGTAGCGATCATCATCGCGATCCTCCTAACAGGACTTCGCATTGCTCAAGAGTACCAGCGTGCCGTTGTATTCAGACTCGGACGCTTTCGCTCGATCAAGGGACCGGGGCTCTATTGGATCATCCCAATCATAGACAGGCAACAGCGCGTAGACATTAGAACAAAGACCGTTGATCTTGAGCAACAAGAGACGATCACAAAGGATAGCGTCACGATAAAAGTGAACGCAGTGCTGTGGTTCAAGATTACGAATGCCGAAGACGCCATCATCAAGATCGCCGATTATAACAAGGCTGTGTATCAGTTTTCGGTGACGGCCTTACGAAACATCATTGGCCAACACACTCTGGATGAAGTATTGCGGGAAAGAGAACAGATCAATGCGACGCTTCAAAAGATTGTCGATTCAACGACTGAACCATGGGGAATCAAGATCGAGATGGTAGAAATGAAGGACGTCGAGATCCCGGAAGCAATGCAACGTGCGATGGCTAGAGAGGCTGAAGCTATTCGAGAAAAACGAGCACGAATTGTCAAAGCGGAAGCCGAGCTTGAAGCATCTATCAAATTGACGCAAGGGGCAAAGGAAATGGAAGGCAGTCCAATTGCGCTTGAGCTTAGACGTATGCAGATGCTTTCCGAAATTGGAATTGATAACAACACGACAACTGTTATCCTCATGCCATCAGACTTCACTAACGCTGCCAAGAGTTTCACAGAAATGGTTGCCATGAATAAGCAAACCGGCGGTTGATAGTCTCGGATCAACGGTAGGATTCTTACACACTTGCAAGATCTGATAATGAAGTACGACATTGGCACGAAAGAAGCCCCATTGGCTTTAAAGACTCCGCCGCTGACTAGCGATTACACCATGCACCTGGATGTAAAGGACGGCAAAGAGGTGTTAGTCTGCACCGTAGGCAAGACGGTCTTGTTGTACGACGTTCGTTGTCTGGCGGATCTTCATTCAATGCTTAAGAAGCACGGAGACTGGATGGATCTTGGTAGCGCAGACGAGCAGAAGCCTGCGAAGGAAGGAACTGTGGAGGCATGGGGTAGGTCCGAGACGAATCCTGTTAAAGGTTGGTATGGATTGAAAAAGGGGCTCCGTGGTCGGTTTGGAATGTATATCCCGCCCCTTATGGAGCACCTAGACCTGGCAGAGGTGACGCATGATGCCAAGGGCAATAAGATGAGGGCAAAAAGTTGATTCCTGCATAGTCGCTACTTCAGAAACTTTCCCTTTCCAGCTATCAACCTCTCGCCCGAGAACACCATGCTTCAAACCGTACACCCCAAACTGCCGATGCGTTCAAAGAGTGCGACGCGTGATTTCTATGTTGACTGTCTTGGCTTCCGTGAGATTGGGAGTGAGAGTTTTGATGAGTACCTCATGGTGAAGAAGGACAACGTTGAGATACACTTTTTTGCGTTCAAGGATCTGTTGCCTACGGAGAACTATGGGCAGATCTACATCCGAACTGAAGCGATAGATAAGGTGTATCAAGGCTTCACCGGGAACAAGGTTGAGATCCATCCGAATGGAGATATGCAGATCAAACCGTGGGGACAGAAGGAGTTCTCGATCCTCGATCCGGATAACAATCTTCTCACGTTCGGTCAGAGTCTCTAGCAATGGCAAAGAACTCCGCACACCATCTCTCGCTTGCACAGCGCAATGAACTCATCGACACGTTGCAAACCCGTTTTCTGAAGAACGTTAAGCGACACAAGGGCCTTGAATGGACGGATGTGCTCTTGCGACTCAATGCCAAGCCGGAGAAGCTGTGGTCACTCTATGAAATGGAGCGAACCGGCGGTGAGCCCGATGTTGTTGGCTACGATAAGAAATCGGGCGAATTCATCTTCTATGATTGCGCAGCAGAAAGCCCTAGTGGACGCAGAAGTATATGTTATGACCGCGCAGGTTTGGAGTCGAGAAAGGAGCACAGACCTGATAACAGTGCAATCGATATGGCCTCAGAAATGGGCATTGAAATGTTAACCGAGGAACAATATCGAGAATTGCAGAAGCTTGGAAAATTTGATTCTAAGACATCGAGCTGGCTGCTCACACCCCTACCTATACGAGATCTCGGCGGCGCCATCTCCGCTCATCAACGCGCTGTTGGGGACCAACAACCCTCAATCACGGTGGAGGAACTAGCGTCGGTACGACCCCTATGACAGATACCCCCCAAAAGGCTTCACGCCGCACGCCTCCACGGCCAGGAACTGCACGTGCTGCTTTTGGATACCGGAGAAGCCAAGAATGACGTTCCCAACTGACTACGCCGATGTACTTAAGCGTTTAGGACGCATCGATCCAATAGAATACGGCAGAACACGCAACTACATTGACGGTGCTGTTACACGTCTCTCACCGTACGTTTCGCGGGGAGTGATAAGCACGAAGCAGATACTTCAAAGCGTTTTCGATCGTGGTTTCAGGCTAGAGCAGATAGAGCCGTTCGTAAAGGAGCTATGCTGGCGCGACTACTTTCAGCGTGTTGCCCAAGAGAAAGACCTGCAGGGCGATATTATCCAGCCACAAGCATCCGTGAATCATCACGACATTCCGACCAGCATCATGAGAGCCTCAACCGGCATTAGTGGTATCGATGATGCGATCAGTGGACTCTATCGCACCGGGTATATGCATAATCATTGTAGGATGTATGTAGCATCGTTGACGTGCAACATCGCTCGATCTCACTGGCGCCAGCCGGCCCGCTGGATGTACTACCATCTTCTCGACGGAGACTGGGCCAGCAATGCCTGCAGCTGGCAGTGGGTAGCCGGGGCCAACAGCTCTAAGAAGTACTACGCTAATCAGCAGAACGTCAATACCTTCACACGCACCCATCAGACTGGGACGTTCCTTGACGTATCCTATGAGGACCTCGGCTCAATGGATACACCCGAAGTGCTCGAGGGAACGACTACAAACAGACTTGTATCAGATCTACCTTCGTCTGGTAGCATTCGCTTCAATGCAGATTTACCAACGTTTGTTTACAACTACTATAATCTGGATCCCTCATGGCACAAAGATCAACCTGGTAACAGGATCCTCCTCATCGATCCATCTGTCTTTGAACAGTACCCGGTTAGTCCGCGTTGCATTGACTTCATGATCGCTTTAGGCGGAAACATACCAGAACTACAGATCTACGTTGGTTCCTTTGCATCGCTTTCTCATACCTACGCCCTGGGGGATGCGTACTACAAGGAACACCCAATGAATCAGGATTACAGCGGGATCATGGAAGAGAGAGATTGGATCGCACGCGATGTCATCGGGTACTATTCCTCATTCTCGTCCTATTGGCGCGCAATCAAGAGTCTTTCACAGCTGAATGTGAGAGAATCATGATCATTACAAGGCATGATATTGAGCAGCAGGAACAACGGTATAGAACCGCGTTTGTAAACTCCCTGGCTGGATTTCGTCAGGCAGTTCTGGTTGGTTCGAAGGGGGCCGATGGATCCATGAACTTGGCCATCTTTAACTCACTCATACATCTTGGAGCAAACCCAGCACTCTTTGGCCTGATAAACAGGCCCGATACTGTGCCCAGAGATACGCTTCGAAACATCCGCGAAACAGGAGAGTATTCTTTGAACTACGTTCACGCGTCTCAATTCGAAAAAGCGCATCAAACGTCAGCAAGATATGAGCACGGTGTTTCCGAGTTTGAGATGACTGGGCTGGAGGCGATGTTTTATCCAGATCACGTTGCACCATTCGTTACAGATGCAGTTGTGAAGATCTGTATGACCCTGGAAGAGATCATCCCCATACCTATCAATGGTACCGTCCTCATCATTGGGAGTATTGCACACGTGGACATCGATACGTCTGTTGTGGGATCGGACGGATTTGTGTCTCTTTCTGATGCTGAGGTGTTGGTGAGTCAGGGTCTAGATGCCTACTTCATTGCGAAGCTCGTAGGTCGGCTTCCCTACGCCAGCATCTAACTACCGGCAATAACGGGAGGATTTGATATGAGGGGCGTACAAAAGAGTTCTCTGCCTGAGAAGACCTGTCCAGTGTGCAAGAGGACATTCACCTGGCGGAAGAAATGGGAAAACGTGTGGAACGATGTAAAGTATTGTCTCACCGTCCAGTGCGACACGCTCTACCTTGTTGAAGAATGTCTATTCTTCCGACATTACAACTTTCATAAACAGAAGATTGCTTTTCATCGTGCAAGCATGAAATTCTATGAACGCTCTCTTCTGGACAGAGGCATAAGGGTCGTGTACATTGACTCATTTAGTGCCTTGGCCGATGTGCGTGCGCTGATCCCTCACCTCAGATCTATAGGTGCAGCTACAATACACAATATCGACACAACTGATTGTTGGCTTGAGAGGCGGATCAGGGAAGCATGCATTGCCAGCAAAGTAGAGTTGATACAACATGTATCGCCACTATTCATGAATACCAATGAAGAAAATACCGCGTTCGTTCGAGATAGAGAGAGATTACACCATGCTGACTTCTATAAGAAACAAAGAATTCAGAAGAATGTACTCCTAGAGGGAGAAAGGAATCCAACAGGCGGAAGATGGACTTTTGATGATGAGAACCGTCGGAAGTATCCAAAGGGTCTTCAACCTCCACGTGTTACTGTGATACCCTTGAGCGACTTTCATGGTGAGGCGGCTACCTACACAGATGAAAACTATCCCAACAATGTGGGAATGCAGAACATACGCACTTCGTACCCGGTAACGTTTCAAGCGAGTAAGCATTGGCTGAACGAGTTCTTCGAGTGCCGGTTCAAGGATTTTGGGGCATATGAAGACGCTATTCTATCGCAAGAGGGCGTTCTTCATCATAGCGTTCTCTCACCATTACTCAACGTTGGATTGCTAACACCTCAATACGTGATAGAGCATTCCTTGCGATACGCCAATGCGAATGGTATTCCGATGAATTCCGTTGAAGGATTTGTCCGTCAAATCCTCGGCTGGAGAGAGTTTGTTCGAGCTGTGTATGAGGCGCAGGGTAGCCGGCAACGTACCACCAACTACTGGGGCTTCACAAGGAAGATTCCCCCTTCTTTTTGGGATGGAACTACCGGTATCGAGCCAATCGATTCTACCATACGCAAGGTACTCTCTACGGGATACTGTCATCACATTGAACGACTGATGGTTCTGGGGAATTTCATGCTGCTGTGCGAGTTTGATCCCGATGAAGTGTATCGTTGGTTCATGGAGATGTTCATCGATGCGTATGACTGGGTGATGGTACCAAACGTCTATGGAATGAGTCAGTTTGCCGACGGAGGTCTGATGACTACGAAGCCCTACATTAGTGGGAGCAACTATTTAATGAAGATGAGTGATTACCGCAAGGGAGAGTGGCAGACAGTGTGGGATGGGCTTTTCTGGAGATTTATGCACGTTCACAGAGATTTTTTCACTCTGAATCCGCGTCTGCGCATGCTAGTAAGGAGTTTTGATAAGATGCCTTCGGAGAAACAACAGAAACACTGCGATATTGCGGATGAGTATTTGTCGTCGTTGTCGACATCCACCTCTTGAGAGAGAGACCCAGCTATATCCATTATGAAAATTCTCCTGACCGGTGTTACGGGATACATTGCGCAAAGATTGCTTCCTGTCTTGCTAGACAATGGTCACGAAGTGGTCTGTTGCGTTAGAGACAAGGGTCGGTTTCATTGGAACGATTACTCGAGAGAGTCTCTCACTATCGTAGAAGCCGACTTTCTTCAAGAAGACAGTCTCCGAAACATCCCCAACGATATTGATGTTGCGTACTATCTCATACATTCAATGTCAACACAGTTCGGTGACTTTCAAAGTATGGAAGAAAAGTGTGCTTACAATTTTAGGCGGCGTGTCGAACAAACAAATGCCAAACAGGTCATCTATCTAAGTGGAATAAGTAATGCACAAGAGCTATCGCAGCACTTGACATCGAGAAAAAACGTAGAGACTATTCTCTCGGATTCCACTTTTGCTCTCACGACATTGAAGGCCGGAATAATCGTTGGATCAGGAAGTGCTTCCTTTGAAATTATTCGAGATCTCGTAGAAAAGCTGCCATTCATGATCACCCCTCAGTGGCTATGGACCAGAAGTCAGCCGATCGCCATTAGAAACGTGGTGGATTTCCTACATCTCGTTGCCGGCAAAACAGACACCTATGAAGAGAGCTACGATATCGGCGGTCCCGATGTGCTTTGCTACAGGGATATGCTTGTTCGTTTTGCGCACATCCGAGGCCTAAAGAGACGCATCTTCATTGTACCGATCATGACGCCTAAAATCTCTTCCTACTGGCTGTATTTCGTTACTTCTACTTCCTTTGCACTTGCAAAGAGTTTAGTGGCGAGTATGAAGATCGAAGTCATTTGTAGGCCGAACGATCTTGCTGAGCGGCTCGGCATAAAACTCATTGACTACGACACGTCGATTAGACTTGCCTTTGATAGGATTGAGCAGAATCAGGTTCTGTCTAGCTGGAAAGATGCTCAGACGAGTGACATCTTTAAGGAAGGACTCTCTACGTTTATCGCAGTACCGCACAATGGATGCTTCAAAGACGTTCGTACACGTAAGGTTAAGAGCCGAGACGCGTCGCTCGAATGGATCTTTAGCATTGGTGGCAGCAGAGGATGGTACTCCTTCAACTGGCTTTGGGA
The DNA here is from genome assembly GCA_026390655.1 of Candidatus Kapaibacterium sp. Taxonomy (GTDB): domain Bacteria; phylum Bacteroidota; class Ignavibacteria; order Kapaibacteriales; family Kapaibacteriaceae; genus UBA10438. The sequence continues at coordinate 4,010 of JAPLFN010000061.1, read as the reverse complement.
ACTGCGGGGATTCATAGACCAACTCTGGGGCGGTGTTGGAATGAGGAGGGGGCGGAGGAACGAATCTGATCTAGTTTCAGGCGATGTGCTCGACTTCTGGCGTGTTCTTCTAGCAGACAAGAAGGAGCGGCGTCTCCTTTTGTACGCTGAGATGAAACTGCCTGGTGAAGCGTGGCTGGAGTTTTCGATTGATAGTAACGACATCCTCACTCAAACAGCTACGTTTCGACCACTAGGAGTGTTAGGCAGACTGTATTGGTATTCTGTTGCTCCACTGCACGAGTTTGTATTCAGGGGCATGATCAATCAACTCGCAAAAGCAGACACCAGGTCCTTATCAGATCCGACTCCACTAGCCCCCTCGGCTCAAGACTAGCCTGATAATCGTCCCATGAGACTTAACTTCACTGAGTGGAGAGATTCGTGATACTAGACAATCCGTTGTTTGTCGGTATTGATGTTGGCGGCGTAAAGAAAGGTTTTCACGCAGTTGCACTGCAAAACGGTGTAACACGCATTTGGGACAATGCTCAGGGTACAGCCGACAGTTTGGCACAGTGGTGCAAGAGTCTTGAAGCAGATGTCATTGCTATCGACTCTCCTTGCGCTTGGGCTCGTGATAGCGGGTCACGGCGCTGTGAGAGAATGCTAGCTGTGAACGGCGAGCGCCTGTCTTGTTTTGCAACGCCTGAACGACAACGTGCCGAAGGACGAAAATTCTATGACTGGGTGCGCAATGGCGAGAATCTCTATCTCGCTCTTCTACGCCATGGCTACCAGCTTTACTCAGGCGAAGAAGATGCTTGTTCAAAGAAAGTTATGTTCGAGACCTTCCCAAATGCGGTTGTGTGTGCGCTCGAGGGTCGCGTCATACCCGCACGTCAGAAGTCAGCAACTCGCAGAACATTACTTTCCCGACTGGGAATCGATCATCGTGCACTGGCAACTATCGACCATGTTGACGCGGCTCTGTGTGCTGTAGCGGCACGATCATTTTTCTTCGACGATTTTCAGGCATTTGGTGACGAAACTGAGGGATTTATTGTTATTCCTTCTCCACGCCAGTGAAGCTAAACCGTCACTCAATGTTTTTTCAATGCAATGAAGAGTTGTTACCTATGTCACCATATCTCATCGTTGGCGCATCTTCCGGTATCGGAAAAGCACTCGCAAATAAACTCGCAGAAACAGATATACGTGTTTTTGGTACGTACAATGCCACTAGTATCCAGTCGGATCATCCGAACATCACTTATCATCACCTCAATGTACTTGAAAGTGCGTGGGATTTGGACTTTCTGCCAGATACTCTATCGGGGCTGCTCTACTGTCCGGGAACAATAGACTTAAAGCCTTTTAAGCGAATATCGCCGGCGGACTTTGTAGCAGATTACAATCTCCAAGTTGTGGGAGCCATCAAGACGATACAGGCCGTCTTGCCGAAGCTTCAAAACAGTGATAACGCAACAATCACGTTGTTCTCTACCGTGGCCGTTCAACTCGGCATGCCGTTTCACTCTATGGTGGCTGCTTCAAAGGGGGCTATTGAAGGATTGACCAGAGCGTTGGCAGCAGAATTCGCCCCAAAAATTCGCGTGAATTGTATCGCGCCATCCTTAACAGATACTCCTTTGGCAACCTCGTTGTTGAATACGGATCAGAAAAAGGACGCCAGTGCACAACGGCACCCACTCAAGAGAGTTGGTACGTCCGAGGACATTGCCAACATGGCCTCGTTTCTCCTCTCGGAACAAGCGAGCTGGATCTCGGGACAGGTGATGCATGTAGATGGGGGCATGTCTTCCCTGAAGATCTAAATGCATCCCGACCGCCCATGCCATAAGCTTCACCTAACACGCCGGCAACTCGTAACTAGTAACTTGTAACTCGTAACTAGACCCTCGTAACTTGCCCCATGTCCATTCAATCGCGCAAACAGGATCACGTCAACCTAGCCCTCTCCGGCAAGGTCTCCTTCCGCGAGAAGACGAACGGCTTTGAGCGCTATGAATTCGTGTACAACGCGCTGCCGGAGTTAGATCTTGCGGATGTGGACACACGCACTACATTCTGTGGAGTGGAGCTAAGGAGCCCCTTTCTCATTACTGGTATGACAGGGGGCTATCCCGACGCGGAACGCATCAACCGCGGATTGGCCGAGGCGTGTGACGCGTGTGGGATAGCAATGGGTGTGGGTTCGATGCGCGCCGCTCTTGAACAGAACGAGCCCGATCCCACGTTTTCCGTTGTCCGCGAGGTATCCCAACGCGTGCCGATCATTGCCAACATCGGCGCGGCTCAAGCGGCCGCATGGCATCGCGATGGATCACTGTCTTCCTATGTAGACCGAGCGCTGGCACTAACTGGCGCAAGAGCCTTGGCCATTCATCTCAATCCCCTTCAAGAACTTTTGCAACCAGAGGGCGAACCGCGTTTTCGTGGCGTCCTTACGGCGATTTCTGCGCTCGTTCGTTCAGAACAAGCAACGATCATCGTTAAAGAAGTTGGCGCTGGTATCTCTGGTGCTGTGGCGCGCAGACTTGTTGAGGTTGGCGTTGAGATTATCGACGTGGCGGGTGCCGGCGGAACCTCATGGGCCGGGGTCGAGATCCTCCGTCGCCACGACGTCTCCTCCGTAGACCACCTTTGGGACGTAGGCATCCCAACAGCCGAATGCGTCAGGCAGTGCTCCGGAATCGTCCCCACCATCATAGCTTCGGGTGGCATCAGCACGGGCACTGATGCAGCCAAGGCCATCGCCCTCGGCGCACACATGGCTGGCAGCGCCAGACCGATTTTAGAGGCATTTGCAGATGGAGGGGTTCAAGGTGCTGTTAACCTACTCCGAGAGTGGGAACTCCAACTACGGCAATGGATGTTTCTCACTGGATGCTCACAGCTCAACGACCTTCGCAACGCATCGATACTCCAACGCATATCATGACCACCGTCCCACCGATGGCCACTCATCCTGCGGAACTCCTCGCCCCCTACCTCGCCGATGTGGAAGAGGCTCTTCATGGCGCACTGAAGGAGTTTACCGAACCTGCTTGGTTATACGAACCCGTTCGGTATCTCTTTGAAGGGGGCGGTAAGCGCATCCGACCCATCCTTACGCTTCTTGCATGCGAGAGTGTTGGTGGTGATCGCGCCTCGGCGTTGCCTGCTGCCGTTGCTGTAGAACTGTTGCACAATTTTACACTCGTGCATGATGATATCATGGACAGCTCAGATAAGCGCAGAGGCAGGGACACCGTGCACGTGCGTTGGAATCAGAGCGCTGCCATTCTTGCCGGCGACGTGATGATGGGAATGGCCATGCGGCTCCTCATGCGCAGTGCTCATCATGCACCAAAGCCCCTCGATGTGATCGACGCTTTTTCTACGGGGCTCATCGAAGTCTGTGATGGGCAGGCGCTCGACCTAGCCTTTATGGATCGTGATGATGTAACGCCGGAAGAATACTTTACGATGATCGAGAAGAAGACCGCACGCTTGCTTGAGATGTCCGTTGCCATCGGTGCAAACGTGGGCGGTGCTACAAACGGCCGAGTTGAGGCCCTACGATCCTTTGCTCGCGAGATAGGCATAGCGTTTCAAATGCAAGACGACATCCTCGACATCACCGGTAGCGAAGCCTTTGGTAAATCTCCCGGCGGCGACATTGTAGAAGGCAAGCGCACATGGCTGATGCTGGAATGTGCACGTCGCGTTCGTGAAGATAAAGAAGCTGATCCTGATCACTCTCAGCTCATTGCGCTGTTCTTTGCCAATAATGGCATTGCTCGTGAGCGCGTCGCTGATGTATTGTCAATGATGGGCACCTACCGCGTAGTGACCGATGCAACCGCCCTTGTCGAGAAATTCACTCTCGACGCTTTTGAGCATTTGCACATTGTACCAAAAAGTCCGGCGCGCGATCTCCTTGAAGTACTTGCCCGAATGCTGATGGCTCGGAGCGTGTAACCCCTAGGGTCACGCCATGGCGTGACCCTACGTAACCCCGTAAC
>JAPLFN010000027.1 GCA_026390655.1 Candidatus Kapaibacterium sp. | reverse complement strand
GATGTCGTTGAAGAACATCAACGCGCTCACACACTACACGGACTACATCATCGCCCACGTGCACCTCGGCGCCTTGCTCTGGAACGGCGGCATCACCTTCGCGATGTTGTATTACATCTTTCCGCGTATTTATCGGACCAAGCTCTATTCTGTGTCGATGGCTAACTGGCACTTCTGGTTGATGACCTTAGGCGTGTTGACATATGTGATCCCACTCTATTGGGGTGGAATAACGCAGTCACTTATGTGGAAGCAGTTCTTACCCGATGGTTCATTACAATACCCAAATTTTCTAGAGACAGTAACCCAGCTTATTCCTATGTACTTCATGCGGTCAGTGGGCGGAACACTCTACCTCCTTGGCGCTTGTGTTGGAATCTGGAATCTCTACAAAACTGCTAAGAGTGGTAAGCTCCTAGCCAATGAAGAGGTACAGGTTGTGAACATGATGCACGAGAAGGATACTACGCCGAAAGAGGGATGGCACCGCATCCTTGAAGGGGCTCCTGTAAAATTCAGTGCTCTTGTTCTTGTGGCGGTGCTCGTTGGGGGAGTGGTTGAGTTTGTTCCAACGGCACTTATTGAGTCAAACATCCCCACAATAGCAAGTGTAAAACCGTACACTCCTCTTGAGCTTGAAGGTCGCGATATATACGTTCGTGAAGGGTGCTATACCTGTCACTCGCAAATGATTCGCCCCTTTCGAAGTGAAACTGAGCGCTACGGCGAGTATTCAAAGGCGGGTGAGTTTGTATACGATCACCCATTTCAATGGGGCTCCAAGCGAACCGGTCCGGACCTTCACCGTATTGGTGGGAAGTATCCTGACGCATGGCACTGGAAACACATGAACGACCCTCGGTCCACTTCTCCCGGATCCATCATGCCGAGCTACTCCTGGATGTATAACACCGACCTTGATGTTTCTCACACAGAAGGAAAAATTCTTACAATGCAGAAACTTGGTGTACCGTATCCGGATGGATATGCTCAAAAGGCTGTAGAGGATCTTCGTACGCAAGCATCTGCCATAGCGGCGAATCTTGCCACGACAGGAATCAAAAATGTTGACCCAAATAAAGAGATCGTTGCCGTGATCGCCTATCTGCAGCGTCTAGGTACAGACATAAAGAAGATGCCGGCAACGGCATCTGGACAGTGAGGTGCATGATGTATAAGAATGTCCTTGCCAACATACCAGGCATCGAATGGTATCCGATCGTTGCTCTACTGTTCTTCTTTGGATTCTTTTCTGTTTTGATCATTTGGTACTTCCGTGCCGATCAGACCCGGTTAGAGGCAATAGCGAGAACGATCCTTGATGATGGAATCAAGGAATCAGAAACCACTTCATCCCCGACAACAATGCAACGGAGCTGACCACTATGGCACAACAAGAGAAAGACCGATTGCTCGAACACGATGCGGATGGGATCCGTGAGTACGATAATGATCTGCCACGTTGGTGGCTGTATGGATTCTATTTTACGATCGTCATGAGCGTGATCTACGTGTTCTATTATCACGTCTATACTGGCCCTGATTGGAATATCTTATGGTATGGACCAAGAGGTGCTGCCAATGAGTATGTTGCTCAGGTATCTGAGGCAAAAGCAATGATGGCCAAGGCGCCAAAGAAGTCGTCAGTCAAAGCTGTTCTCCTAACTGATGCAGAGTCTCTCGCAAAGGGGAAGGCGATTTTTAATGGTGCAGAGAATATTTGCTATACCTGCCACCGCGAGGATCTCGGCGGGCTTATCGGTCCAAATCTCACGGATGACAATTGGATCCACGGCTGCTCGTTGGAGCAGATCATGACCAATATCACCACGGGATTTCCTGAAAAGGGGATGGTGCCATATGGTAGTGGAAACAAGCTTGACAGTGATCAATTACTTGAGGTTGCATCCTACATTATCTCGATGCGGGGTACAAACCCCGTAGACCCAAAACCAATTGAACCGGGTAGGGAAGTGCTGTGTGATCGTAATGCCGCGGTAGCTCAGTAATGTCTCTTCTCGACATTGGGGAGGTTGAGGATCATGAGCGATTTCGCGCCGAGCTCGGCAGCATTCGTCCCGATGGCAGACGTAAATGGATTTACGCGCGAAAGCCTCGCGGGAAATTCACCAATTGGCGAACAATTCTCAGTTGGTTCCTACTTGCATTCTTGATGCTCGCCCCCTTCGTGAAGGTGGGCGGGCATCAGTTTCTTTTGTTGAATATCATCAAGCGAGAATTCGTTCTCTTCGGCATGCCCTTTTGGCCAAATGATTTCTATCTAGTGGCGCTGTTGTTTTTGACTGGCGTCATCACGATCGTTGTCTTCACAGCAACTCTCGGACGAATATGGTGCGGCTGGCTCTGTCCACAGACCATCTTTCTTGAAATGGTGTTTCGGAAGATTGAATGGCTTATTGAGGGTGGACCCAAGGAGCAAGCGCAGCGTCATGCCGGGCCATGGAATTGGGATCGCACCTGGCGTTCTACATTGAAGATCGTGGTGTTCGCAGCGATCAGCTTCCTCATCGCTAATGTCTTCCTCTCGTATATCATATCGAGCGACGAACTTCTTCAGTACGTTCGTAATGGTCCTCTTGCCCATATCGAGTTGTTTGGAGGACTGGTGTTCTTCACCTTTGTCTTCTTCATGGTGTTTTACCGGTTTCGTGAGCAGGCCTGCTTGATAGCCTGTCCATATGGTCGCTTCATGTCAGCCTTGGTTGATGAAAACACAGTTTCTATTACCTACGATTACAAACGAGGTGAGGACCGGGCAAAGTGGACGAAGGCAGACAATGACGCTAAAAAGACTGCAACTGTAGGGTCTACTACATTCTCGCGCCCTGAATCAAAGGGCGACTGTGTCGATTGCCATCAATGCGTGACGGTTTGTCCAACGGGTATAGACATTCGCAATGGTATCCAGCTCGAATGCGTGAGCTGCACTGCCTGCATTGATGCTTGTGATGAAGTAATGGACAAAGTGGGTCTTGAAAAGGGGCTCATCCGGTACAGTAGTCAGGAGGCGATAGAGACTGGCAGAACAACATTCTTTACACGCAGAATCAAAGCATATTTGGCAGTATGGCTTGTAATGATATCTGTTGTAGTGACATTGTTTGCAATTCGACACGACCTCGATGTTGTTGTACTTAGGCAAGAAGGCACAACGTGGGTGATCATGAAGGAGGAAGTTGCAAACTTTTACCGCCTTCAGATCATTAACAAAACTGGTCACGATATTCCGTATGAGATCCACGTGACTTCTCCGCATGGGTTTGTTATCAAGGATCTGGGCATGCCGTCTCACGTTAAGCCAGGGGATATCCTCAAAGGAAGATTTATCATTGTCCGAGAAAAGGATGCTCCGCAGGTGAACGAGTCAAAACTTACCCTACAGCTGACAACCAATGGCGAAGTGTTCCACGTAGTAACAACATCCTTTATTGCTCCATGAGGTATCGATGAGTCATCTTAACTGGGGGTGGAAGATCGCCATCGTCTACATTATTTTTGCCGCTTTAACCGTGGGCTTTGTAGTATTTGCCTTGAATACGCCTGTTGATTTAGTTCGGTCAGACTATTACGAGGAGTCTTTACGACAAGACGCGCTGATGGCAGAAAGAGTCCGGGCGCGAAATGTAGGAGCCCACGTTGACTATCGCGATGGATCAGTTGATCTTGAACTCTCGCCCGGACAACAAATGAGTGGGTCCGTAACATTCAAATTCTATAAGCCTGATCAGCCAAGTCTTGACAGAGAGGCATACTCATCATTTGACGACTCAGGTGCTGCTCACATTGATATCAGGAGCTTCAAAAGTGGCAAGTGGTCAGTTGTCGCACGCTGGGGTGATAAGAATCAACAGTATGAGAGTTCACATAGCTTTATGAAAGAGTAGAACGTGATCGAACCTGTCACCGGATTGTTGCTAGGCCTGGCCGGCGGTCTGCATTGTGCGGGAATGTGTGGCCCGATCGCCTTGGCACTTCCGTCAACCGGACGAGCTGGAATACTTCGATTTGCGGAGAAGGGGCTATATCACGTAGGTCGGATTGCAACTTATTCGATTTTGGGTGTACTTGTAGGATTGGGCGCCAGTGTCTTTGAACTTGCTGGTTACGGCAGAGTGGCATCGATCACTGCGGGAGTTCTCATGATCGTGACCGCCGGGCTTCAGCTCATTTGGCATCGCAATCTGCTGCCGTCAGGTCCAATACACCGCATTACCGCGCCGATACGAAGTAGGCTCGGAGAACTATTACGAAAGCGTTCATTGTTGGCACTGACAGGAATAGGCTTGTTAAACGGTCTGCTTCCATGCGGTCTTGTAACGTCTGCTCTGCTAGGAAGCGCTGCAACCACAGAGCCCCTTTCAGGAATGATTTTTATGGCTTCGTTTGGTGTCGGAACGTTACCTGTTATGATGAGCATTTCTCTTAGCGGTACATTCCTGACGAATCGAATGAGGTCTTCCTTACGAGTTGTAATGCCTTTGTTGGCTCTGGTTGTGGGAATTGTGGTGATTCTTCGGGGTTTGGCACTAGACATCCCATATCTTTCTCCGCCGGAGCCAAGACCCAACGCTCAGCTTAATTGTTGTGGCGACCATTAGAATTCAGACAAAAGCATCTTATATTTGCGCCTTCAAACGCGTCCTTCTCTCAACTCATTCTTCGGATAAAGTACATGAAATCGATTCTCACCTTTATGGTAGGTGCCGTGCTCATTGCCACGATCAGCTATTCTGCTACCGCACAGGACAAGGCCGCTTTGATGGCAAAGGGTCAGAAAGTCTACAACGAGTACTGTAAGACATGTCATCAGCCAACCGGGCTCGGATTAGGCACAGTGTATCCGCCACTAGCTAAGAGCGACTATCTCAAGAATACCCCACTGCCAACGATTATCAAGGAAGTAGTTAAAGGCAAAACGGGGAAGGTGAAAGTCAACGGAAAAGAGTACAACGGCGTTATGGCTCCGTTGCCGTCAAAGTACACGGATGAGGACATTGCTGGTGTACTCACATATGTGTACAACAGTTTTGGCAATAGTGGCCCTGCAGTGAAGCCAGCAGATGTAAAGAAGTACAAGAAGTAAGAAGACGGCGCTTCCGTGCATGTTGAAAAGTTTGGGGGCACACAGAGGTCTATTCGCCCTATTTTTGAGCATATCATTTAGGGTTAAGCTTCATGGCCAAGGTTCTCTTTCGTGTTTCGTATACAATCGCTGACGGCAAGCGTGCAGATTACCTCTCGGCAATTGCAAGCGTTCGCTCCAGGAAGTTTACACCTATGCATCTGCTGAAGCATACGATGCTTCCGATGATCCTGAGACAACGGCACCGATCAGTGCCGCTATCGAAAAGATCTATTCCCTTGCTAAGGATGTCGTTTACGACGTAGCAACAGAAGTGGCATAGGCAGCCGAGGCGCCCTGTGAAACGCCTTCTCTATAAGCTATTACAGCTGTGGTCAAGGCGTCACCCGACGAAGAAATCAATTGACCCGACCCTTGTTAAGAGCATCCTGATCCTACGGTATGATGCAATCGGCGATATGATCGTCACGATACCCATGATCGATTATCTGCGCGAACTTTGTCCTGAAGCGCGGATTGATGTGGTCACATCTCCTTCGAACGACCAGATTTTGAATGCGACGAGCGCGTATTCATGCCGCCATGTCTTTGACAGGACATTAGGGGGACTGGTTCGTGTGAAAAAGTCGGTTAGGAAGGGAGGCTACGACCTTGTATTCTCTCTCGTGATCAACAAGACCACGCTTGCCGGCTTTCTTGCGAACATTCTTGGAGGTCGAGTCTCCACGACGGTTAGCTTTGAGCATGCAAATCGGCGTGACCTCTATCAGACGTGGTTCAATATTCAAGTTCCTCAAGAGAGAGGACGAGACGTCATGACTGTCATGCAGTTGAACTTGGTCGGTCACGTTTTCGGTCAATCTCCAGACCCTCTCCGATTCCCGCTTCATCTGACTCTTTCTGCCGACGAACTGGCATTCGCCCGTCGGTCAATGTCTTGGATGTCTGGTCTCCGTATCGTGCTGAATCTATCGGCCGGAAATTCCTATCGGATGTGGTCTGAGGAGCGCAACGAAGAGTGCATCAGAGGCCTCCTTCAATCTGGTCAGCCCCTTACAATCAGTCTAATTGGGCACGGCGGGAGACGTGCAATGGCTGATAGGCTTGCAGAGTTGTTCCCCGACGTCGTTCGTGTTATACCGCCGGGCACGTTTCTCCAAACTGCGGCGTGTTTGACGGAGTGTGACCTACTTGTCACTCCGGATACGTCCATGGTCCACGCCGCCTCTGCACTCAAAACACCGGTGTTCGTGTTGTTCACGAGGCGGGCTACATTCATCAATGAATGGATGCCACATGGCGTCCCTTTCGACTATGTAATCACAGAAGGACAAGAGGATCTAGAGTCCATCGATCCCCTCGTTGCGGTAGACGGCCTTGTACAGTTCTGTGCACGACTTCGTCGGGATCATGTATGATCGTCGCCTACGATGCTACTAGTATACTAGGCCACAGCGGCATTGAAGTCTATGCACGAGAACTCATTCGTGGCGTATCGTCCTTGCATCTGCCCGATCTACGAGTAGTGCTCATGGGCAGAAGAAGACGATATGAGGCATTGAGCGAGTATTTTGGCAGTGGAGTTGAGATTCGATCTGTGCTTCCTCATGATCTCCTTCTCGGTGAAGCACTGCGTCCGATTGCGCGGCTTCTGCAAAAGCAGGCATGGAAGAAGTCAACTCATGATGTGGATCTAGTCCATATGCCAGGCAACACGTTGTGGCGAGTGCCTTCTACTCCATGTGTAGTTACTATCCATGACGTGTTTCCCTTAATGCCAAACATGGGAGTTGTGAACAAGAATCGTGATGAGTTTCACAGACACGCTGAGGCGAGTTCACGTGCGGCGAAGCTGATCATTGTGCCAACAAAATGGACGGCCGAAACGTTGGTAGAATACTTGCCTTGGACCGAGGGGAAGATTCGAGTTGTGCCGCATAGTATTCGTGAAAAATTCCATCATTCACCTATGAGCAATGAGAAATTAGAAAGCCTAGGCATACCGGCTGGGGGAGAATTTCTCTTTTTTGTAGGTCGCGTTGATCCACGAAAGAATCTCGATCGAATTCTTGAAGCTTGGGGTTCATTGGGCAATGAGGATTGTAGAGACCGTTACTTAATGCTGGTCCTAAGCGGTGATCCAGACGAGATCGATGGATTTCGAAGAGTTCACCGCGAAACTCTACTTGATCCTTCCATCATCATCAAGTATGGGCTCTCCGATGACGACATCATTGGCCTCTACTCTTCAGCTCGTGCACTGATCTTTGTTAGCACCGCGGAGGGATTTGGTCTTCCTGTCCTGGAGGCAATGCAATGTGGATGCCCGGTATTGACCTCAACCTCAACCTGCCTGCCCGAAGTTGGGGGTAATGCAGTGCTATATGCAGATCCATTTTCTGTCAAGGACATTGCGGAAGGTATGTTGACGTTGCTTCACAACAACGATGTCATAGAGGACCTCAGACGTCGTGGGTCGGAACGAGCTTTGATGTTCTCACGAGAAGCGATGGCTCGCGGAACTGTTGATGTTTATCACGAGGCGTTGGGCCTATGAAGAGTCTCAAGCACCTTGAACTGTGGTTCCGACGTCAGTTCAACCGTCACGTCGGTGCACAACGCATTCCTATCGTCGTTGGCCATCCGCAGCAGGCCATTCCGATCGGTACCGCACCAAGGATCCTTGTCCTCCGTCAAGATCGTATTGGTGACGTGCTCGTTGCGGTACCCGTTCTCCGTGCCCTTCGTGAATGCTATCCGGCCTCGGTGATAGACATGGTGCTCTCTCCAAATAACATAGCAGCACGCAGTGCGGTAGCCCCCTATATAGATGACGTGATCATTCACCTGAAGGGGCTCCGTGGTCTTCTGAAAACGCGTAGAACACTCCGTGTAAACTCCTACGATGTTGTGATCGATCTCATGGATAATGCCTCATCAACGTCTGCCTTACTCGTATCATTCGCTCATTCGAGATATGCTGTAGGAATTGATAAGGAAAATCGCGGTGTCTATACACATGTTGTCCCTCTTGCCGATAGAGCCACTGTCCATATAGTTGAGCGCATATCGCGACTGCTCTGGCCATTGAACGTGGACCCCGCAACTCATGATCTGCATCTCGAATACCCATTAACAGATGCTGAAAGAGCAGAAGCAAGACGTACCGTTCGGGAACCTTCAAGTAAGAAAAAGATCTTTGGAATTAACATATCAGGATCTGATGTCTCACGAATGTACTCGGAGGCTGGGATCATCGAGCTCATTGAGCATTGCAAAAAGCACCATCCCGATACTGAAGCCATCGTTCTTTGCGCAAAACAGCATCAGGAAATGCAAGAACGAATCGCGCAGGCAACTGGTAGTAAAGCGATCGCTCCTACGCCATCGTTCCATTCCTGGGCGGCAATTGTATCTGAGTTGGATGCATTGTTCACGCCGGATACATCATCAGTGCATCTCGCCGCAGCCTTTCAGAAGCCCTCGGTTGTACTTTTCGTGCACGATCGTATAGATCTAATGCCATGGTATCCATACCTGACTACCTGTTACCCGGTAGAAACAACGTCGGGTACGATCGATCAAATCCCAATAGCAGAAGTGATTCAGGCTGTAGATCGTTGCCTGGGTGACCTGTGAACGTGCTTCTCGTTGAGTTGAATGACTCGCATGATGACAGTATCATTTCTTGGCGAGAAACGCTGAGAACTCTTGGGCACACCCATGTGTCCGTAGCATGTTCAAGAATGGTCATCGAACGATGTGGTCAAAAGGACGGAGAAACGTGGATCGAGGTGACGCGGTCAAGGGGCTTGTGGAGTCGTCTAGCAACGATACTCCGTATTCGTAGTCACATTAAGCGCGAGAATGTTTCTCGTGTAATCCTCACCACGGCATCCGGCACGTACCAATGGATGTTCCTGTCATGTCTACCCTATGGCGTCACAAGCATCGGTATCCTGCACTACATGCATCTTCTAGGAACCAGCGTAACGCAAGGGCGTATTGAGAAGAAGCTGGATGCCTACGTGGTGATCTCTCCTCACGTCCTCGAGATGCCACACCAATCGCCCGCCATACCGATCCACGTGGTCCCGCAGAATGCTCGACTTGTGTCATCTGATATACGCGTTCCGAACAAGGGTCCAGATGACGTCTGGATTGTCGTACCTGGGACTGTGGACATGCGGCGAAGGGCCTATGAAGATCTCTTCTGCGATGAGGTCCTCGGTAGGTTGCCACCAAACGCTCGTGTGATAGTTCTCGGCAACGCCGGAAAGCGGTCCGATCCAGTTCGATCCGGATTTTATAGGATGGTAGATACGTATGCTTCGCGAGTGACCGTCTTTGAAGAATTCATGGATCATCAGAGTTTCCATGCTTGGATGTCGAGAGCGGACATCGTGTTGCCCCTTCTCCACCCACAAACGGCGGAATACCAGGACTTCCTTACGGACAAGTGCAGCGGGGCCTTTTCTATGGCATGGGCATATGGACTGCCCCTCCTTCTTGAGAACGGGTTTTCGCGTTTCACTCATCTACAGCACGGTACGATATTCTACGATGTGAAGGATCTTGGACGCGTCTTAGTTGATGCAGTATCAACTTCGACTACGTTCAATGACGTACGAGTCCAGGCTCAATCGCCTGAGATAGGAGACGAAATGCGACTTCGTGCCACCCTTCATGTTCTCGAAACACCTCATGAACCGCTGCTTTCGTAATTTCATCGTTTACGAATACATTGTAACGTCATGCACTTCGAACAGCGAACGGTAACATGCGGGAAACTGCGCCCTGAACATGCAGGGCAGCAGGTGGTGCTTAACGGATGGGTTAATGCTCGTCGTGATTACGGGGGCATCATCTTTCTCGATATCCGTGATCGCGACGGCGTGACGCAGGCAGTCGTTGACACTTCGCACCGAGCGGACCTCGGTGAGCAGATTCGCGAGGTACGCTCTGAGTATGTCATCTGGGTCAAAGGTGCAGTGCGTATGCGTGAAAACCCCAATCCGAATATTAGTACGGGGCTTATCGAGATCCTCGCTGACGACATTGGTGTGATAAATCCCGCAGATGTAACTCCCTTCGAGATCGTAGATGATCTCGGTACGAATGAGGAACTCCGTCTTACCTACAGATATCTCGATCTTCGTCGACCGATCCTTCAGAAGAACTTTTTTACTCGTAATAAACTGTCCCAGATCACGCATAGGTTCTTTGAAGAAGAGGGCTTTGTAGAGATCGAGACGCCGGTGCTAACGAAATCCACACCGGAGGGTGCACGTGACTTCTTAGTTCCTAGCAGGATCAACAAAGGACGTTTCTACGCCCTTCCGCAGTCGCCGCAACTGTTTAAGCAGCTACTAATGGTCTCCGGTTTTGACAAGTACATGCAGATCGTTAAATGTTTTCGAGATGAAGATCTTCGTGCTGATAGACAGCCTGAGTTCACGCAGATTGATGTGGAGATGTCGTTCATTACGCAGGAAGATATTCTTGGTCTTACGGAACGATTCATCAAGAAGGCGTGGAAAGAGATTCTCGATTACGACGTGACCGTTCCATTTCTTCGCATGCCATTCAAAGAGGCATTGGAACGCTATGGGTCTGACAAGCCCGACTTGCGCTATGGTCTTGAACTCACTAATGTGACCGAGATCGCTCGTTCTAGCAGCTTTACTGTCTTTAGTGAGTCGGTTGCTTCCGGAAACGTTGTTATGGCACTTAATGCTAAAGGATGTGCCACCTTCTCCCGTAAGCAGATAGACGAACTTGGAGAGCACGCAAAGAAGTATGGTGCTAAGGGGCTTCCGTGGCTGAAAGTATCTGGCTCAGAAGTCACCGGGTCGTTCGTGAAATTAGTGAATGATGCAGAGCGTGATGAACTCCTAACTGCCATGAACGCAGTGGATGGTGATCTGCTCCTCTTTTTTCCTGGTGAATGGGAACGAGCCTGCACTGTCGCCGGTGCACTTCGGACCGAGGTAGCAAAACGCACAGGAGTTCTTGCAAGCGTTGCAGGTACGTACTCGTTTCATTGGGTAACTGAGTTCCCTCTGCTTGAATACAGCGAAGAAGAGTCGCGTTGGATCGCACGTCATCATCCGTTCACTGCACCGATGATCGATGATGTTGCATTGTTATCCGTCGACCCTACGCATGCACGAGCGATCGCGCATGACCTCGTCATCAATGGATACGAGGCCGCTGGAGGTTCTGTTCGTATCCACACAAACGACGTGCAGACGAAGATGTTTGACCTACTTGGCTTTGAGAGAGAAGATGCTGATGCGAAGTTCGGCTTTTTACTAAACGCCCTTCGTTTTGGAGCGCCTCCACACGGAGGCATAGCCTTTGGCTTTGATCGTCTCGTTATGCTTCTTTGTGGAACAGATAACATTCGTGATGTGATAGCTTTCCCAAAAACCACATCAGGACTTTCACTCATGGACGGATGCCCCTCGGATGTTGATGCACAACAACTAACGAACCTCGGAATCGCGCTTTCGAAACTCTGATGTATGCATAGACGCAATTTTCTTGCCCTTCTGGCCGCACCGATCTTGTTTCAGAATCTGAACAAGAGTAGAAAGAAGAATTCAGATCCTCAGGCAACGTCGCGGTTCATTTATAGTCAAGCACTGAGACAGGCTAAGTCCGGAAGCTGGAACAAACTCAGTATAGGGCTTCTCATGGGCCATGTTGGTGGACTCCTTGTGGGAACTCCATACGTTGGAGGGACACTTGAGGGTGATGGACCGGAGATCTGCCGTGTTGACCTTACGGGGCTCGACTGTGTGACGTTCTTTGAGAGTGTCTTAGATATCGCTCGAGTCATCAAGAAAGGGAACTCATCCTGGGATGACCTCAGGAACGAGGTCACGTTCACAAGGTATCGCAAAGGTGTCCTTAGCGACTATAGTTCGAGGTTACACTACACTGCGGATTGGATCGAGGACAACGTGTCGAAGGGTGTTGTGAAAGACATCTCCAAAGACATCGGCGGGGATCCGTTTCCGATCCGGGTGAACTTTATGTCGCAGAACCCGAAGTACTATCGCCCCCTTCGTGATGATAGCACGTTGATCACGAGCATGGCAGGGATTGAGCGATCGCTTGGAACCACAACTCGTTACCTCGTTCCGCGTGAAAGGATAGGTTCTATTGAGTCGCAGCTTCAGACCGGAGACATCGTTGCAATTGCCACATCAAAAGACGGACTTGATTACGCACATACGGGCATGATCTTCATGGATGGCGAGATAGCCCGGTTTATGCATGCCTCTTCGCAAAAGAAGAAGGTTGTCCTCGACGGATCAATAGGCGAATATGTTAACGGTGTGAAGTCACACACTGGTATCAGTGTTGTGAGACCGTTAGAGATCTGATCACTCCGATCATTTCATCTCAAATCGGAATGTTTCCTTCGTTTCCATTTTTACGTCAGCACCCAGCTGGTTAAAGGCTGTTTCAAGCGACCAAGGTTCTGGCGTAGGGATGCCCGACATCAAACGGAACACGCCGGGGTTCTTCTCAAACTTTGATATCACCTTACTGAATGGAAGCTGAATAACGCTTATCGTATTGTTCTGCACGTAAGAAGCGTTTGTGGAAGCAATCCCCGATTCTACAACGATCCGAAGGTTGAGTTCGAGATCTCCCATGAATTTCTTGACCATCGAGAGCTGCTGCCGAATCTCTTCGTCTTGCGCTATCCTTGCTTGGATCAGGTGTCATCGGCATGTTATTGACAGTAATGACCTGTCCTACCCTCATGAATCGCAGATACGATGGTCGAGAGGGCTTTGAAGTGTCATTCATGCTCATGTGATCGTGGAACGAATTCTTATTCACGCTTAACGTACCCACATCTTTTACATCATAGACTGAAACATAACCGGCACCAGTTGATCCTTGAACAAACTTAACGGAGCGTACCTTTACGCCCGGCCCCATTGTAGAAGCGGCGGCATAGAACGAGGAATCTCCCCACTGCTCTCGAAGGATTTTCTCTAGTGGTGTTTTAGATGACTTTGCCATTTCTCTCCAGATCTGTACTGAGCTCTTTGTGAGCATCAGCGTGTCTGTGATCGTAGCTGAGCCGTCTCTACGGACAAGAATCGTGGTTGATGATCGCAGACATCCGTCTACGAACGAGGAGATGATAACGATCGTGAGGATTGCAGTACCTACTCGCATTTCGACTCCATTTCAAGAGAATGGTGCACGTATAAATCTACGACGAAGTGCGGTTTCAACGCCATCATGAATTACGTCAGCTACAACATCCGGTGAAATAGGCCTTCCTGCTATGTCAGAAAGGGTGGTGCTCGATTTTGAGGTCTCTAGGAGAAGTCGTTCCCGTTCCTCATGGCTTGCAATGAGGCAATCGGCAATTCTCTGGTGCCCTGTGCCACACAGGATGCTTCCATGCTGCAAAACTAGGCCGTCAATCACGCGCTGAGCAGAACCAACAACCTTCAATGTTCCGTGCATGATCTCGCTTTTGGCGTGTGAGGTAAAACACGATTGACCTACAGGACCGGCAGCGGAGTAGTGGCTGTGAAGGTCGTTTGTTGACTCGGATAAATTCAACGCGAAAACGAGGAGGGAGAGTTTTTCATGGAGGAATTCATGAACCTGCGTGTACACGTCTTTTGGGCCGAGAGTCGGACCGGCGGCAAGCACAATACAGTACGTAAGCTCGTTTGCATGGAGCACAGCCCGTCCGCCGGTGGGTCTGCGGACGATATCATACCCAAGTTCGGAACAACGCGTTTGGTCGATGTTGGTAAGGGGCTGATTGTGCCCAAGTGACACGCACCAGGGCTGCCACAGATAGGTACGAAACGAGATGTCCACAACGCCACTTCGTACGTCATTGATCATTGCAAGGTCTCGCTCCATGTTGAGCGCGCCCGAAGTGGCCCCATCATGACGAGCAGAGACTTTCATGCACGAATGAGTCTAATGAATCGCAGTTTGCCTGCACGGAGAATTCGTGGGTTGTGCAGGTCTACAATTGCAGCAGGGTCAGTGATCTTTTCTCCGTCCACCGATACGCCGCCTTGAGTAACAAGACGTCGAGCCTCACCCTTGGAAGTTGAGAATCCCGCAGCAACAAGGAGGTTTACGATGTCTGTTGGGTCATCAGCACCGACTGCAAAATCCGGGACTTCATCAGGCACACTCTTCTTCACGAAAACACGCTCAAACTCTGCGAACGCGTCGTTGCCTGCCTCAACTCCGTGATATCGTGCGGCGATACGTTTTGCAACATCAACCTTTGCGTTGCGAGGGTGTACACTTCCATCTGATAGCCCCTTTTCAAGGGTTATGATCTCTGCCTCATCGGCAAAGCAGGCATATCGTAGGTACTTGGAGATAAGAGTGTCAGGAATTGACATAGTCTTCCCGAACATGTCCTTGGCTGAATCTGTTAGTCCGATATAGTTGCCGAGGGACTTGCTCATTTTCTCGACGCCGTCTGTGCCCTCCAAGATGGGCATCGTTAGGATGCACTGAGGTTCGTGCCCATAAGCCCGCATGATCTCACGTCCAACAAGAAGATTGAACTTCTGGTCTGTGCCTCCAAGCTCGATATCACTGCGAACCGCAACCGAGTCGTATGCCTGGGAAAGAGGGTATAGGAACTCGTGGACGCTGATCGGCTCGCCACCGCGATACCTCTTTGTGAAGTCGTCTCGCTCTAAGATCTGCGCTACAGTGTATTTCGATGTTAATGCAATAACATCTTTAAAGCTCATCTGATCTAGCCATTGGGAATTGTAGACTACTTCGGTTCTTGTCATGTCGAGTACACGTGATGCTTGATCTACATAGGTCTTTCCATTTTCGCGCGTTTCGTCAAGTGTTAGAGCCGGACGTGTTTTTGATTTGCCGGTCGGGTCACCGATCATCGCCGTGAAGTCCCCGATGATCAATACAACGGTATGGCCAAGATCTTGAAACTGGCGAAGTTTCGAGAGAACAACTGCGTGACCGATATGAATGTCTGGCCTACTTGGATCAAGTCCCAGCTTAACACGGAGTGGCGTTGATGTTGAAACGGAACGTTCGAGTTTGCGGATCAGATCTTCTTCAGGAAGGAGATCCACAACGTTCTGTCGTATCGTTACTAATTGTTCCTTAGCACTGCGCATCGTTCAATACCTTGTTACTCATTTTGTCCACGCTGCATTTCGCGGCGCTGTTCACGTTCCTTTGTAGCTGCACGCTTGTCGTAGAGCTTCTTGCCTCGTACAAGACCGAGTTCGACTTTTACATAGGGGCCGGAAAAGTACATTTTAAGGGGCACAACACTAAGCCCCTTTTCCTCGATCGCGTCACGAAGACGATGAAGTTCGTGTGCCTTCAAAAGTAGCTTGCGTTTACGAATTGGGTCGTGATTCTCCCGATTCCCAAAATCATACGGACTGATGTGGAGGCCTATTAACCAAAGTTCGTCTGATGTTCGTGACAGAAACGTAGCATACGCGTCGGCCATATTAACCTTTCCGGCCCGGAGGGATTTGACCTCTGTGCCGGTAAGTACAATGCCCGCTTCAAACCTCTGTATAACCTCGTATTCAAACAAGGCCTTACGGTGATTGATGATGAGTCGTATGGTGCGTTCGTCTGACATGGTAAAAAACGAAAAAGCCCCACGCCGTAGCGTAGGGCTAAAAGTGAGGAGAGGGAGGGATTCGAACCCTCGATAGGGATTAAAATCCCTATGACGGTTTAGCAAACCGTTGCCTTCAGCCACTCGGCCACCCCTCCGTCGGAGCCTGCAAAGATACAATGACCAGGGGAACCGTTGCAAACAGAACCAGCGCTCCACCCGTCCATTTCGTAAATTCCCCTGTGAAACCAGCCCAAGAGACGCCGCTGATGCGGCAATACAACCAGATCAAGGAGCGCCATCCGGAAACGGTGTTGCTTTTTCGACTGGGTGATTTCTACGAAACCTTTGGAGACGACGCCGTTGTTACGGCAAAGGCATGCGGTATCACGCTGACGAAGCGGAATAACGGTTCGGCCGGCGAGATTCCTCTGGCCGGATTCCCGCATCACCAATTGGACAATTACCTTCCTCGTCTGGTTCGGGCAGGGCACAGAGTTGCCGTATGCGAACAACTCGAGGATCCAAAACAGGCCAAAGGAATCGTCAAGCGCGATGTGGTTGAAGTTGTAACGCCCGGCGTGGTCTTGTATGACAAGTTGCTTGATCACAAAACACACACGTATGTAGCGGCGATCACGGGCCCTACAAAGCAAAGTTCGTTGTGCGGACTTGCTGTTGCCGATGTCTCTACTGGTACGTTCACGGCAGGGGACATACCGCCGGAGCGACTTGCTGCTTTCATCGAGTCATTTCAACCAGCGGAGATCATTGTTAATAAGGATGAGCGCGCCTGGTGGGAACCGATACTTGATCGACTTCCTTTTGCACCTGCTCGAACGCGATTAGAGTCGTGGATCTTTGCTGAAGACTTCACCACTACCACCCTATTGCGACATTTCCAGACCTCGTCCCTCAAAGGATTCGGAGCGGATGGATTGATGAATGGTGCTGTTGCTGCAGGAGTGGCGTTACATTATGTGGGAGAAACGCAGAAAGGTGCCTTGAAGCAGATCACGGGGATGCGTGTCCTGAATACCTC
>JAPLFN010000080.1 GCA_026390655.1 Candidatus Kapaibacterium sp. | reverse complement strand
ATTGATCTGATCTATCAGGCGGCTTCGATCGTAGTTCCGTCCTTGCTTCTGCCTTTACTTCTGAGTTTTACACGTCGCGCTCGTAGGTTTGCACACGTCATTGTTCCCATTATCGTCATAACTGCACTTGCCAGTATGCTCTCTCTTCTTTTATCAAGAGGGGAGCCGATGATCATCGGCCTCGGTGTTTCAGTTGTCCTTCATTCACTCCAAGCGTTTCGTCGTGAACCTCCAGTTATCGAGTGATAGGTTTATTACTGCATCCAATGCGATCTCCTTCGTGAGACTCTTGCTGGCAGTTCCGGTTGTAGTGACCTTGATGCGCGAGCAATACGCTGTTGCATTTGTCCTCTGTTGGATTGGCGCATTCACAGATTGGCTTGATGGATATGTAGCTCGACGGACAGGTACTGTGAGCGAGTGGGGTAAGATCATCGACCCTGTGGCTGATAAGGTCCTGGTTGGATCCGTGGTACTGGTTTTACTGACGAAGGGGCTCCTTCCCCTTTGGTTTGTCGCGGCAGTTATCACGCGAGACGTGATCATCATGATCGGAGCTTCCTTGGCACGTAGACGCGTACAGGTGATCCTTCCCTCACTTATGAGTGGGAAACTAGCCGTGAGCGCTATTGCTTTGACTGGGGTAGTGTCTATGATCGATCAAGGACCAGTCCGAGATTGGCTCATCGTAACGAGCTGCGCGGTCATGGCAGTATCTTTGTGGCAATACACTATGAGACTCCATGGGCTTCTTCGATAAAATCAAGCAAAAGATCACCGGCGTTACGGAAGCGCTGACATTTGATCGACTAAAAGAAGGTCTTACGAAGACCCGCGATTCATTTGTGGGACGCCTTCGTGCGGTGCTGTTTGCCGGCCGCAAGATCGATACCGAGCTCCTATCCGAGATTGAGGAGATCCTCATCACATCGGATGTGGGAGTTACTACCACCGAGAAGATCATCGCCCGACTCAAGGACAGGGTCCGTCGTGATAACATCCAGGATTCAGAACTCATTCTTGATATCCTGAAGGAGGAGATTGCAGAATTGATTGGTGTCTCTCCGTCGGCTAGCCAAGATGGGGCCTATTCCTTGGAAGGGGCTGATAAGCCCCATGTGATCATGCTTGTAGGCGTCAACGGAGTTGGGAAGACCACCACCATCGGGAAGCTTGCACATAATTATAAGAAGGCCGGACATTCCGTACTCATTGGCGCGGCGGATACATTCAGAGCTGCTGCTAACGAGCAGCTGGAGATCTGGGCTGATCGGGCCGGGGTGGATATCATTCAACAGAAACATGGTGCTGATCCCGCTGCAGTAGCATTTGATACGCTCAATGCTGCTAGGGCTCGTGGGACCGACGTTGTTATCATTGACACGGCTGGCCGACTCCATAACAAACAGGGTCTGATGCAAGAGCTGGAGAAGATCAGTCGTGTGATGAAGAAGATCCAACCCGATGCACCACATGATATCTTTTTAGCGCTTGACGCGACAACTGGTCAGAACGCCCTTCAGCAGGCTAAGGAGTTCACAAAGGTGGCGCCCATCACTGGTATTGTTTTGACAAAGCTTGACGGTACGGCTAAAGGCGGGGCAGTGTTAGCCATCGCCGATGCAATGCAGATACCCGTGCGCTATATCGGAGTAGGGGAGAGAATCGACGACCTGCAGGCGTTTGATGCCTCTACATTTGTTGCTGCGTTGTTTGAAGAACGGACACCCGTAGATGAGCAGCCAGCCTAAAGCGCGGCGCG
The DNA here is from genome assembly GCA_026390655.1 of Candidatus Kapaibacterium sp. Lineage (GTDB taxonomy): Bacteria > Bacteroidota > Ignavibacteria > Kapaibacteriales > Kapaibacteriaceae > UBA10438. The sequence continues at coordinate 3,012 of JAPLFN010000080.1, read as the reverse complement.
CCCGATCCAGACGATGGTTCTTTTTAACCATCGTGGTGCTCTCGCTGGCATTTCTTGTCCTGACGTTCCGCGTTTTTATGATGGAGGCCAACACCTCTCTGGGGCTCTCTCGCGTGAGTGGTATGGGGCTTCAAGGTCTCGTTGTAAATGTTCAATCGTATGTACCTCCAGTGGATAGTATACTGCGACCATCCCAATTGACCATGCTCTTGCACGTGATCGAAGAGCTTGATTCGCTTGCTGAAACAAAGGGCGATGAGAGTAGCAGACGACAAGCATTTGCGCAGACTCTCAACCAATACACAACATCTTTAAGCGAATATCGCTGGATACGCAATACGGCCAAGGAGTATGTCGGTACGTCTAGAGAAAGTCATCGTAGCGGCTCGCGAGCAGATTCTGTGAATGCACAGCGAATGCGCATGTTCTCGCCACGGATACGCATTCACCCTAGGTTCTTTCGAGATACATTAGACCGAGAGGCACTCAACTTGTGAACGCAGATCACATCGCTGCAATCACCTATTTTTTAACCATGCTCCTTGGTCTTGCTGCTCGACTGCGTAACACACGCTACGGCCAATGGCACCATGTTCTTTTCGCACTTTCCTTTATCACGGCAGGAGTAGCCATCGTTGTCCATCCAACCGTTGGACAGATCCTGCCTTCTGCTGTTCTGCTCATCCTTCCTATGACACGTCCACGCACCTCACGTATCCATGATGGCGTGGCATTATTGGGTGCGGTTGGCTGGGCTGTTGTTGTATTTACTTGATAGAACCAAAGCCCTTATCTTGGAAAGTATGTTGACTGAAACACCTTCCGTAAAAGACCAGATCGTTTCGCTCTTGGAGCGTGCGTTCTGCTTTGGTGATCAAACATGGCAGGGAGAGATCCATGAACTAGCCGGAAGATTTCAAGGACAGCTCCATGATCCGGAGCTCGAGATACTGATTGAATGCTCGTTCCTGTATTGGAAGCAGAAGTATGAGGATTGTTACTCCTTGATTTCGTCGTATTTCGGTAGTGACATGGAGAAACTGACCTCGCGATATCGGGCGCTGATTGTCATGATCTTCTTTAAGTCGTGCTTTAGGCTACATAAATACCAAGAAGGCTTGGAGATTCTCGATACTGCATTGAAGGCATTTCGCGACATTTCGATGGTAGAGAAAATGTCCCTGTTATGGTCCAAGGGGAATCTTCTGGTAGCCATTCGACAGCTCAGCGACGCCCTTGTGTGCTTGCGTGACGCGGAGAATCTCGCCACCGATCTTGGTATAGAATCTGTCATAGCAATGATCAATGTGGACATGGCAGTCGTGGTGTTGGAAACGGGTGATTATGCGAGAGCTGTTTTAATGTATGAGTCTTCGCTAGCAGTGCTCTCTGAAGATACTCGCTATGAGCAGGTGTGCATCTTGATTCGCCTCAACATCGCTAGTGCCTATCCGCAATTGCGTCGTGACGAGGACGCTCTGTCAATGTACAGGAACCTTCTCGAATATCCGGCAGTGACTACGGACCCGAGGTACAACATTCCCGTACATGTCAACATGGCCATCTCACATAAGCGATTAGGCCAGTATCAAGAGTCGCAAAAGGAGTATGAGATCGTTCTAGATCTCGCCGGTGTCGCAAAGAATATTGAGCTTCAACTCCGCGCCCATCTAGGATTGGCCGACCTCTACCAAAAGATCAATGATCCCGAGCAAGCTCGTGCGAATGCAACCCAGGCCGTATATCTGTCTGAACTCTTGAACATTGATTCGTTACGATATCAGGCAAACGCGAGTTTGGCTGGAATTGAGTATGAAGAAGGAGACCGACTCATAGGAATAGATCGGCTTGCAGGTTCATTTCAGTGGATGGTAGATAATTCTAATGCGCTCAATGCATTAGAGTATGGAGGTATTCTCGTTGGCTGGTGTTCGGGAGAGAACCGCTTCGAAGACGCCTTTCGCTTTCAAAAGATATGCGCCCAGATTCGCAGTTCGATGTATGCAAGAGAGGTGGAGCGAACGGTTGAACTCACTGCGGTGAGGTCTCGTCTTGATCACGAACGTGAATCAATTCGAATGCGGGACGAGGAACGCAACCGTATTCTCAATGCAGTGCTTCCACCGAGTATCGCCGAGAGACTCATGAATGGTGAGAGGCATATAGCAGACAGATTACCTGAGGTAACGATCATGTTTGCCGATATCGTTGGCTTCACGAAGATGTCTTCGTCCATGGCAGCAGGAGATGTGGTTCTGCTGTTAGAAGACTTGTTTAAAGGAATGGACGAGATCTGTTCCGTGTTCGGATGTGAGCGCCTCAAAACGATCGGTGATTCTTATATGGCTATCTGTGGCGCATCCGAGCCGTTTCCCGATCACGTTGAGAGAATGTGTAAGGCTGCGTTAACTATTGGAAGTAATGGAAACAAGTTACCGCTTGATCATACACGCCTACGCATAGGCATTCACACGGGACCGGTTATCGCGGGTGTTATGAACGGTATCCGGCTATCATTTGATGTTTGGGGAGATACTGTCAACGTGGCTGCTCGAATGGAAGGCCATTCTTCACCAGGCAAGGTCGTTTGCTCGCAGGCGGTAGTAGACGCAATGGCAAAAGATGACGGTGTAACGTTTGAAAAAACAAAGCCCCTTGACATCAAAGGCAAGGGGCGTATAGAGACGTACATGCTCTTGAATACCTAGTGCGAAGTTGGAGGGAATACCGGTGTGAATGTGCCAGTGATCAAGACGATAGGCTGATCGGCTATACCGCAACCAACGTAATTGTTGATAGGTGTCGTAGTCGGATTATAGCGAACGACATTCATTATGAGTATTGGGGTGTTTTGCTTAAGGGTATCGCCAGATGACCTGCCCCCGTTTGTTGGTCCACCTGTAATGTTAGTCATTAAGCAGCGAACCTAAAAATGGTTGGTTGAATAGATTCGGGTGCCGGTGGACGATACCCGAGACTGCTGTGCGGACGTTTAGTGTTGTAGAAGCGTCT
>JAPLFN010000087.1 GCA_026390655.1 Candidatus Kapaibacterium sp. | reverse complement strand
GTATCACTGATGCGGGTCTTGTGGGCATCGTGATCGGAGTATCTCCACATTTTTCGGTGTTGCAATTATTGCTGAACAGAGACACGAGAGTTAGTTCAAAAGTGCAGCGGAGCAGAGTTGACGGAATCATTGAGTGGGAAGGGGAGACATTCCTCGTGTTGAAAAACGTTCCTCGGTCGCTGGATGTACAAGCTGGCGATGCGATTCTAACATCGACATACAGTGCCAAGTACCCGGCCAACATTGTTGTTGGACGTGTTACGCAAGTAAGCGAAGAAGCGAATTCATTGTTCAGACGTGTAGTCGTTGAACCCGCAGTAAACTTTGCAACGTTGGAACAACTCTTTGTTGTTGATGCGAAGCCAAATCCAGAACGAACAGAGATCGAACGAAAAATCAGCGATCGTCTTCGTTTACGAACTACGCCGTAAAACTCATGGCCCTGAACTTTGACCTAAATCGATCCCAGTTTGTAGCAAACCCAGCCTTGCGGTTCGTTGCCTACGCCGTCATTGCCCTGCTACTCAATGTGATACAAGTCGTATTCCTGCGATTTGTAGCCGTTAGCTCAGTTACCCCGGATCTCTTATTGATTCTCATTGTCTGGATCGGAATTGTTGAAGGTCAATTCACGGGAATGATCGCCGGCTTTCTATGCGGTCTACTTTTTGACGTGGTCTCAGCGGATGTTTTAGGATCAAATGCGTTAGCAAAGACCGCTGCGGGGTTTGTTGCAGGATACTTCTGGAGAGAGAATTTCTCACTGCAGACACTTGGCAGTTATCGGTTCCTCTTCCTCGTTGCCTTGTCAGGGGGCGTCCACAATCTGTTGTACTACTTCTTTTACGTCCGCCCGATGCAGATCTCGTTTGGGATGTTCTTCCTGAAGTATGGCGTGGCCACCACATTATACACTACCGTAGCTGCTGTATTTCCAATGCTTTACGTCAATAGGCGGAAAGAGCTCTAGCGCCGTTACTATTGCTGTTGATACTGTGGATAACTCCGGGAGCGTCGTCACGCCGAGCTGTGGCAATTTGGGCGGTTACAGAACGAATCATTAACGGAATCTTACGCGATGTACCTGTCGAAACTCGAAATGGTGGGCTTCAAAAGCTTTGGCCTGAAGACCGATCTTGCCTTTACGGATGGCATTACTGCGATCGTTGGACCAAACGGCTGCGGCAAGACCAATGTTGTTGATGCGATCAGGTGGGTGCTCGGCGAGCAAAAGACATCGATGCTCCGAGCAGACTCGATGGACCAGGTGATCTTTAATGGATCGAAAACCCGTAAGCCCCTTGGCATGGCAGAAGTGTCTCTCACCATCGAGAATAACAAGCAAATACTTCCAACTGAGTACTCACAGGTCGTCATTACCCGTCGACTTTTCCGAAACGGAGAAAGTCAGTACCTCCTGAACAAAACACAGTGTCGGCTTCGTGACATCGTGGATCTTTTCATGGATACTGGTATGGGCTCAGATGCATACTCTGTGATCGAATTGAAGATGATCGAGACGATTCTCAGCGACAAGGCAGACGAGCGACGCCATCTGTTCGAAGAGGCTGCGGGCGTTACGAAGTACAAGGCTCGGAGAAGAGAGGCACAACGGAAGCTTGATGCTGCGATGCGAGACATTGCCCGCGTGCAAGACATCGTGCGTGAGGTTCAGAAAACCGTGAATTCGCTGGCCCGTCAAGCCGAGAAGGCAAGACAGCATCAGGAGCTTTCCACTCGTCTGCGCGAGTTTGATCGCATGCTCTTCGCCTTTGAATATGCGGAAGAATACGTGGCGTTGGCACAGCTCCTTGAGCGCATTCGCGAGATTCGTGAACGGCGCGAGAGCCTTGAACAAACGCTTGCTACGGCTGAAGTACATGTTGTGACCGCTGAACGGAATCATGAGCGCATGGAGCAAGAGTTGCGCAGTGCGATCACCTTTGAAAATGACGTGCGTACAAGCCTAAGCGAAGTGCAGCAATCAATATCCTTGGTTGATGAGCGCAGTAGTTCGGTTAGACGAGCCCTTGATCGACTTGAACGAGAGCAAGATGAATCTCAAACTCAGCAATCATCCACATCCGAGGAGTTGCTTAGGGTCCGCCAACAAATCATCACAAGTCGAGAGAGGCACGATGCTGAGGCGAAGGAGTTTGAATCCCAGCGTGTAGTTGTTCAAGAGGCACAAGAAGTCGTCACGAGAATGCGCGCTGACATGAATGGGCGGCGCGAGGGACTGACAACTGCCCGACAATTCTTGAACGAACAGCGGAATCAGGCCGACAGATTCCGGATACAGGGAGAAGGTCAACAACGTCGGCTCGCTGAGAATGATGCACAACAACTACAAGCTGCAGCCCGCCTCGTTCAGGTTGAAGAACAGATAACACGAGAGAGCGCAGACATTCCCGACCTCGATAGCCAACTAGTTGAATCGGAGCAACGGTTGCACATTGCTGAGGCACGGCAACGTGATTTACATGGCGAGCAAGAGATCTTGCAAAAAGACTCTGAGGATCTGCGCTCACGCCTTGGTCACAGTTCTGCGTCGCTAGAATTTCTTATCGGACTAGTTGATACGGCCGAGAGTAGCAAGTTTCTTTTGAATACACCGGAGTGGGCACCCTCGGGTGAGAAGCTCACATTGGCAGAGGTGATCAACACGGGTGAAGAGTTTCGTGTTGCGATTGAGGCGGCACTCGGCGACGCGGCTCGCTACTTCGTGGTTGCACATAGGACCGAAGCGCAACAAGCAATTGCTGCTCTTTCAAAGAACAGCGTGGGTAAGGCTACATTCCTTTGCCGGGATGCCATACCGAAGATCGACGCTCCGCCAACGTTTGGNNNNGCTGTTCGAGGGATTCTCGGTCATACCATCATCGTCAACACAATGGATGACGCGTGGCGCGCTATAAGCCAGACTCCGGCCACGTCTGCGGTAACACTCGCGGGCGAGATCGTCCACCGTTCTGGCGCGGTACGTGGCGGTTCCACGTCGCGTACAGAAGGTGTGCGAGTTGGAAGACGTGAACGCATCGATAAAATGCGGGGTGAGATAGAGACCCTCGAACAGAAAATTGCGGACGTTGATGACCGTCTGCGTGCAGTAAAGCAGGAACTCGGCACGATCGATCTTCGCCGGCTTGGAGATGAAGTGCGCAAGGTTGCTCTCATTCGCAATGAGCGTCAGCAACGTCTAGATGCCTTGCGAGGCAGAGTGGAGGACGTGCAGTCACAACAACAGAGTTTGGCAGACGAAGCACACCGCATTGCAGAGGAATTGAAATCTTTGCAAGGCGATGCGAGTGCAGCACAGCTCTTCATCGATGAGGCTCAGCTGCGAGTCAACGAGCTCGAAGCAGATCTGTCATCGGCAACCGAGGCATTACATCAGGCAGAGCACCAGGTAGCTGAGAGAACCACTGAAATGCGCGGTGTTGAGATTCGTGTTGTCCGTTTGACGGCGGATCTACAAACATTAGTCAGCGATGAAGGCAGACTCACAAATCAAAGCTTAACGATCGAGCAGCGTCGCGAACAACGCGAGGCGGAACGAGCAGATCTGCAGCAGCAGATTATTCAGTTGCAGACCGAACGTGAGACTGCGGATACCACTGCTACAACTGTTGTTGCTCGACTAGCAGAAGCGAAGTCGAAGCGCGAAGGTTTAGAGCTCGGCGTAACAGAAGACTCAGTTGCATTTCATCGAGCAGGTGAGGACGTTCGTAGGCACCGTAAGGGGCTTGATGGTGTAATCAACGAACAACATGAAGCTGACCTTAAGCATAACGAAGTACGACTTCGGATGGAGTCTCTTGCACGTCGCGCTGTTGAAGAACTCGATCTCGTTGTTCCTGAACAACCGGTTATGCCGGAAACAGACGTGGCACCTGAGGAGTTGCGATCTCAGGTTCAGGATCTGCGCCGCAAGCTGACGTCGATGGGCAACGTCAACTTCCTCGCACTCGAAGAGCATGAGCGTGAGAACGAGCGGTACCTGTTCCTTTCTCAGCAACTCTCTGATCTGACCGATAGTGAGAGGACACTGAATCAAACGATTGCAGAGATCAATCTAACCGCACGGGAGAAGTTCACTGAGACCTTCACAAAGATCCGTGAGAACTTCTCAACGCTCTTTAAGATGTTGTTTAGCGAGGACGATGAAGCAGACCTTCAGATGATAGAGTCTGCAGATAATGACCCACTTGAGTGCACGATTGAGATAACTGCAAAGCCCCGTGGAAAGAGACCGCATAGCATAGAAATGTTGTCAGGGGGCGAAAAAACCCTCACAGCCATCGCCCTGCTCTTTGCGATCTATCTGGTGAAGCCTAGCCCATTCTGTATTCTAGACGAAGTGGACGCTCCATTAGACGATGCCAATGTTGACCGCTATTTGAAGATCATCAGGAAGTTCTCCGAGAACACGCAGTTCATGATGATCACGCACAATAAAAAGACAATGGAAGCGGCTGATACCTTGTACGGCGTTACCATGGAGGAGCCCGCTGTATCTAAAGTGGTCTCTGTGCTTCTTGCAGGAAAATCAGCGGCTTGAGTTTTGTGACACCTATTCGGCTCCGACGATGAAAAACATCCTCGTTCTTTTGATCATGTCCATGATGACGGTTTCAATTGCCTATGCCGCCCCTGGTGATGAACCTGAACAGGTCATTGTTTCCGAGTCGGTTAAGGGCTCATTTGGCAAGGTGTGGCGAGCAATCAAGCACTCAATGGAAGTCTTCGGTTGCCCAAAACCACAAATAGAAAAGATCATTGAACCGACGGAGGAGGGTGGTCTTTACAAGGGGCAGTATGTGTCAGATTACTGCATCCTTGCTGAAGGAGACGACAGCACAAAAGACGTGATTGAAAAGTACTCTTCGGTGCCGCGCATTCGTGGTGGCATCTGGGTGACATGCCGCGTGCAATACAAGGTAAACGTTAAAGAAGAAGAGAATGGCATGACAAAGGTTATCCTGCGCGCAGAAATGTCGGGCTTCGAAGAGTTCATCACCGGTGCCAACCATTTCTGGGTGTCTAACGGAGATCTCGAGCGACGCATGATGTCGATGATCCTTCGATACACACAGGAAGAGATCAAAAAAGCTAGCGAAGAGTGATCTCATACTCCGCGACCTTGATGTCAAACTCCGCACCGGGAGTATAAAGGTTCGCGGTGTCCGCAGCAAGTGCATTGGCTATACGCACCGTTGCCCAGCAGCCTCCGTGGAATTTCACCACCTCAGCAGCATAGAGCTGTTTACCGCGTAGTGAAACGTTGTAGGTGTTGCCGATGACAAATTCTTCCTTTGCAACCTTGTCGTGAATTGGTTTCATACCGGAACCTTAGTCTTGGAAAGTTCATGAATAAGCTTGCGTGCAACGTCCGATGACATACCGCTTGGCACGCTAAGAATTGCAAGGCGTTCTGCGTGGGACGTGCGAACATCACACATAGTTGATGCCCCCATCGAACTCACTACGG
>JAPLFN010000130.1:16584-23149 GCA_026390655.1 Candidatus Kapaibacterium sp. | reverse complement strand
AACCTGGCAGTGATCATAATAGTCTATGATCTCCTGCACGTTCAATGTTTCTTCAACCATCAGCAACCCCTTACTGATTTCTTTGACTCCGCCCTCCTGACCCTTGGGTCAAAAACTATGCATTTATTAGGTTAGGGAAGGGGAATAATTACGGCACGCTCAGCGTAATGCATCCAATATCCGCTGGTTGACGGTCTCTACCTCTCCGATGCCATCAACAGACGTGAGGAGCCCCTTGTCTGCATAGAATTGGAGCAAGGGGGCGGTTTCGTCGGTATACACGGTCAGACGGTGCCGGATGATGTCTTCCGCATCGTCTGCGCGGCCACGTTGAAGTAGTCTCGTGATGATCGTAGAGTCATCAACATTGATATTGACGACAGAATTGATCTCTTGACCAGTTGATTCCAGCATGGTCTCGAGGGCCTCAGCCTGCGCCTTCGTTCGTGGGAAGCCATCCAGAATACAACCATTGGCGAACGCCTTGGCACTCATCGCTTCCTCCACGATGAGAGCTACGATATGATCTGGTACGAGCTTGCCAGCGTCAACGTACTCCTTGGCCAGCTGACCAACCGGAGTTTGACTTTTAATTGCGGCACGGAAGGCGTCACCAGTGCTCAAATGAGCCACGCCAAGCTTTTCGGCGAGTATGACTGCCTGTGTGCCCTTCCCCACTCCTGGGGCTCCAAAGAGAATAATGATCATCGTTTTCCTACGCTAGAATGCGCGAAGATACAACGCAGAGGTCAGAAGAACTCAGCATCAAACGCTGAAGCATAGGGGGCCGCGTACTTTCGCAGGATTTGAATGGCCGCAGCAAAGTCCTTAGGGGGCTCCGCGGTAACCGTCATGTATTCGCCCGATTCCGGGTGCACAAATGTAATCCTACTCGCATGCAGGGTAAGTCGGTCAATCACTGGACGCTCATCGGCTCCTTTAGCGATGTTATACCGCCTCTTGATCGTTGACAGCAGGAACTGACCGTTCTTACCGTAATCCGGGTCGACGAGCAGCGGGTGCCCGATCGCCGAGCAATGCACTCTGATTTGATGCTGGCGTCCGGTTATGAGATCACATTCAATGAGGGTTGCGAGCCTGAATCGCTCAAGAACGCGTACAACCGTGTGCGCTTCTTTGCCCTTCGCGGAGGGCTTCATAAGCCCCTTACGACGGGTATCTGATGCAAGTGGGATGTCGATCTTGATCTCATCCTTATCAACTATTCCAGATACGAGTGCTAGATAGGTCTTTGTAACAACGTGCTTCTCGAACTGCTCGTTAAGAGCCTTGTGGGCCTCGGCTGTTAGGGCCATGATCATTACACCGGACGTCCCTTTGTCGAGTCTGTGAACAGTAAATGCGCTTCCATATTCAGCTCTCACAACGGACTTTATGTTCGGAAGGTTCTCATCATACCTATCGGGCACGGCAAGCATTCCTGCGGGCTTATTGACAACCACTAGGTGTTCATCCTTGTAGAGAACTGGCACTAATGAACGCTTCATGGGCGCCCCCCCGCAATTCTCTCAGCCGCCGTGAATGTGTTCCGTAGGAGCATAGCGCGCGTCATCGGTCCAACACCTCCTGGAACAGGCGTGATCGCCGAGACCTTTGCAGCAACCTCATCAAAGAGAACATCGCCTGTCAGCTTTGTTGTTCCATCCGGTAGCGTGACACGATTGATACCAACGTCGATAACCACTGAGCCTTCTTTAACATGATCAGCAGTGATCACTCCATGAACGCCCACAGCAGAGATGATGATGTCTGCCCTTCGTGTGTATTCCGCTATATCCGGTGTGCCGGTATGACACATGGTGACCGTAGCATTGCCTTGTGGTCGCTTCTGAGCAAGCAACATGGCAAGGGGCTTCCCTACGATATTGCTGCGACCAACTACCACGGCATGTTTGCCTGATGTTTCGATCTTGTAGCGCTTCAGCATCTCGAGCACACCATACGGAGTGCACGGTATGAAACCGTCTAAGCCGATAAGCAAACGTCCGGCATTCTCGGGATGGAATCCGTCAACATCCTTACGCGGATCGATCGTGCGAATCACGTGATGTTCGTCAATGTGCTTTGGGATCGGCAATTGCACGAGAATTCCATGCACCAACGGATCTGCATTCCACGCACGAACCTGCTCAATTACTTCTTCCTCCGTTGCCGTTGCCGACATCCGTACTATCGTTGAACGGATCCCAACTTTTTCACAGTCCTTGGACTTGTTGCGCACGTATACTGTGCTTGCGGGGTCCTCGCCCACCAAGAGGAGGTTTAACCCAGGCACGATACCTGTCAGGTGTGTAAGGCGGGCAACATCTACAGCCACCTCTGTTCTAATCTCAGCCGCAAGCGCGTTACCGTCGATGATCATAGCCATAGAGTCAAAGTTACGGAGTTACGGAGTTACGTAGGGTCACGCCATGGCGCGACCGTAGGAGTTACGGAGTTACGTAGGGTCACGCCATGGCGCGACCGTAGGAGTTACGGAGTTACGGGTAACTTGTAACTGGTAACTGGTAACTGGTAACTCCCTAGGATCCTTGCCTATGAAATGGCCTTCTGTAAGAACGGCGATCGTTGTGGGGCTGACGCTACGGTTGTTAGCTGCTGTCTACTCGCAGGGCTATGCCATGCATGACGACCATTTCGTGATCGAGGACGGGCCATATAGGTGGTTTTTGCCGGATCATGGAGGCTGGTTTGACCGTGCGGCGCCCCCTGGACACAGTGTAGCTTATCCTGCCATGTTGTTTGGCCTCCTAACGGCATGTACCGGTCTTGGTATCACTGACCCACAAACTCAAATGCTGGTGATGAGGTTGTTGCATGCCCTTTTTGCGACTCTAGCGATACCACTAGCCGCCGCCATAGCAAGGCGAGTCGGGACTGAAGAGTCGGCACGCGCAGCTGCGTTTCTCGTTGCGGTGTTTTGGATCCTACCATTTCTTAGCGTTCGAAACCTCATCGAAGTTGTGTGCATACCACCTCTCATGCTTGGCACGTTCCTCGTCATACGCAGACAAACAATCCGAGACGTGATAGTAGCTGGACTTGCATTTTCTATTGCATTCATGTTTCGTTATCACACAGCAATCCTTCCTGCCACGTTTATCGTGGTGCTTGCCTATCAGCGCGAGTGGCGCATGAACATAGTTCTTGGGCTCTCGTTTGTCATTTGCATCTCGCTCACGCAGGGGCTCATTGATCTTGCCGTGTGGGGACGATTCTTAGCCGCTCCTTTGACGTATTGGCAGAACTTTGTCACCGGAACAGACCAATACACTCAAGGTCCTTTTTATCAGTATGCAGCTCTCCTTGTTGGACTCTTGCTGCCGCCTGCGAGTCTGATGCTTTTATGGAAGGTGTTTACAGACAAAAGACCTGCATTGCGTTTTGAACTAGTTCTCCCAATCGTGCTGTTTGTGATCGCTCACTCATTTATTGCAAACAAACAGGAACGTTTCATAATCCCTATTCTCCCTCTCCTCGTAGTCGCTGTGGCAGTGGCGTGGACCGATCGTCCAACGGCGCAAACGTCCTCGGCAGCTGCTCGACGATGGTCCACGGCGTTGTGGTGGTGGTTCTGGATTTTCAACTCAATTCTGCTAGCGTTATTCACGTTCTCATATTCAAAGCGAAGTCGCGTTGAATCGCTCACCTATCTATCGCATCTGCCCAATGTAAAGCTCGTGGCTGTGATCGCTCGAGACGGAGTGTTTGTACCAAGCTTCTACCTTGGCAGAGGAATTCCACACTACACGGTCTCAACAGATACAACATCGACGTCGTGGGATTCACTGCATGCTCGTACACCAACACATGTAGTCTTCTATGACATAACCAGTCGCGACTTGCTGCTTTCGCGAGTGGACTCGATTCTGCCAGGCAGACTAGAAGCGCTTACAGAGGTAGATCCAGGATTACTTGATGCAACACTCCACTGGTTAAACCCCAAGGGTAACAAGAACGAGACGAGTGTAGTGTATCGAGTTACGAATGACAAATGACAAATGACGAATTACGTCATCTGTCATTCGTCATTCAATATCTTCCAAGGACGTAATTGGGCGTTCACAAGAGTAGTCTGAACACTTCAAGACAGAGTTCTCGGGCGAGATGTCGAATGGATACGAGGCATCTCGTAGCAGTGAAGCCCCCTGCTCATCGGTTGGGCGATGAATGTAGAATGCGCGAGGCTGGTATGACGCACACAGGTGACGTCGGGCTTCCACGATGAAAGGTGCTTCAAATTCCCCATTGAAAACGATCTCTGCCGAACCATTTACGATAGTATCCCAGGCACACAGCAGCATGCAGAACCCCGGCGCGTAGGCGCCAAGAGTGCTGCCATTGGAGGTAACACATGTATGTGCCGCCATCCGGTAGCGACGTGTGTTCGTTACGGCTCCTACTCCAGCAAGCAACAATGCTGACATGCTATTCCCGCATGGATACGCGCTGTCATAACACTGCTTCTGTCTCACAGGAATATCCGTGATCCCTCTTGTTACGCTATAGAGTGCACCCGAGTCATCGGAAAAGTGCTCTAGAATCGTGTCGGCATTATCAAGAGCATCTCGCAAATACCGCGAGTTACCCGTTGACTGATAGAGCTCCAGCCCTGCCCAGCCGATCATCGCATGATCATCAAGCATTGGTGGGATAGCGTTGTGACCATTACGCGAACGATGATATATAATTGGCTGCGGGAAGGAGAGATATGCACGCTCAGCCATAGACACAAGCGACCCGTCACTAAATGCACGGCCAGCCTTAGCAAGGGCTCCGATCATCAATCCATTCCAGTCCGTTAAGACTTTATCGTCGGTTATCGGCGGTATCCGCTCTACACGGATCCGATAGAGTTCGCGACGTTGAACCTCCCACTCCTCACTCGAAACCAACTGGCGGAGGTCAGAAGTCTTGCAATGAAGAATACTCAGGCCTGTTGGACTGCCCGTGGACTCTTCTCGAAAATTCCCTTCTTCACGAACATTCAGCAGTAAAAGTAGATCATCTGATAGATGTGATAGTTCAATTGCATTCCAGACATAGAATTTTCCTTCCACGCCTTCGCTATCAGCGTCTTGAGCAGAAAAGAACGCACCATCGTTGCTGGTCATTTCGCGACGCAGATAGTCGGCGATCTCCAATACAACTGTATGATAGAGTTCATCCTTTGTAACCTGCCACGCCTCTGTATAGGCCATCATTAGCATGGCTTGATCATAAAGCATTTTTTCGAAGTGCGGCACGAGCCACTCTCTATCGGTGCTGTAGCGATGAAAGCCATATCCTACGTGATCATACAAGCCCCCAGCACGCATTGCATCAAGAGTAGCGCAGACCATACTTAGAAGCCCCTTGTCATCCGTTGCGTGTGCAATTCGCAATAAGACAAGAAGGTGATGGGGCGAAGGGAATTTTGGACTTACTGCGAATCCACCGTAGACCTCGTCAAACATCCGACGATGATGATCAGCAAGGATCTCCATGATGTCGAGTGGGACGTCGCCCCGGAAGTCTGCCTCGGCTTGCTCTATCAGTGTCCGTGTGATCTCTGTTGCAGTCTCAACAACGCGTTCGCGATCACTATCCCAGACCTCTTTCAGTCGTTGCAAGAGGTCAAGAAAACCCAGCCGATTACCGATACTTTGACGTGGGTAATATGTGCCGGCAAAGAACGGTTGGCGCTGGTCATCCATCATGATGGTCAATGGCCAACCGCCGTGACCAGTAAGTGACTGACATACCTCCATGCAGATCGCATCTACATCCGGGCGCTCCTCTCGGTCAACCTTAATGCTGATGAAGTGTTCATTCAGGAAGGCTGCGACGGTCTCATCTTCAAACGACTCGTGCTCCATAACGTGACACCAGTGACACGTTGCATACCCAATGCTCACGAATACCGGCTTATCCTCTTTCCGTGCACGCTCGAATGCTTCATCCGACCAAGCATACCACGCAACGGGGTTGTATGCGTGCTGTAAGAGGTACGGCGACTGTTCGTGAACGAGTCGGTTTGCTATGCGATCATTCGGCATAGACGCCGGCGATGGTCGGTATGAGATACTCGTCAAATGCACGCTGCATATCGTAATCCGGCTTCCAACCCCAATCTCTACGTGCGGCTGAGTCGTTTACGTCCGCACACCATGAGTCGATGATTGCTTGACGCCTTGGATGCGGCGCGTAGGAGATTTTGGCCCCCGGAAAAGCCTGTTGGACCTTTGCCGCGATCTCCTCTGCCGACGGCGAGAACGCTCCGATGTTATAGACCCGTTGGGTAAGATTCTCTAGTGGTGCAGACGCTAGGTCCAACAACGCTTTAACACCATCAGGCATTGCCATAAACGGTATGCGCGCGTCAGGACGGACAAAGCATGCGTACGGCTTGCCTTGTGCGGCAGCGTGTATCATCTCCGGTGCATAGTCACTGGTTCCACCGGTAGGTATCGTTGTGGCTGAGATGAGTCCAGGAAAACGCAATGCCCGGAAATCGAGAACCTTTTTCCCTGCTTCATCAGAGAGTTGACCAAAGCGATCGCTC
>JAPLFN010000130.1:13711-16574 GCA_026390655.1 Candidatus Kapaibacterium sp. | reverse complement strand
AACCGAGTTGCTCGCAGTAGACCTTGTTGATGCCATACATCGTGGTTGGCTGCAGATGTTCAAACTCCGTAACAGCACCTGCGGAATTCTTTGCTTCCAGAGAATTCAGCCCATAGACGGCGATTGTACTCGGGAATAAAAACGTGACCGGTGTTCCCGTTCGCGTCCCGATACGCCTAGCCATCAGGAGGAGCCCCATGGTGCCATTTACGTTCACCTGATGAGCCAAGGCCGGGTTCTTCTCGGAACTCGT
Source organism: Candidatus Kapaibacterium sp. (assembly GCA_026390655.1). Taxonomy (GTDB): domain Bacteria; phylum Bacteroidota; class Ignavibacteria; order Kapaibacteriales; family Kapaibacteriaceae; genus UBA10438. Next base: position 16,321 of record JAPLFN010000130.1, on the reverse strand, counting down.
TGAAAGCAACGCAGCCAAGTGATAGATCTCCGTCACATCATGCTTCTCGATCTCAGCAACCATCGCAGGGTCTGATACATCACCTTGTAATGCCACAGAGACCATCGATCGTAGGCTCTCTGCTAAGGGGGCAAGGTCCAGCGCAATGATCTTGCGATCTCCCTGCGCCGAAAGTGTTTCAAGAAGACTGTGGCCAATTTCTCCGTTGGCTCCGGTGACGAGAGTAGTGCGCATAAGAGAGTTACGAGTTACGAGTTACGAGTTACGAGTTACAAAGCTAACACCTATCTCGTTTCAAGTTTTTAGTAACTGGTAACTAGTAACTAGTAACTAGTAACTCGTAACTACCCATACTGCCTGAGCCACTCCAGCATCCCTTGTTGTTGCCAGACGTAGGTTTGATCTTGTTGAGGAAACCGGCGGTAGAGCAGACCATAGGGGTGTACAGCTTTTACGGACCAATACCACTGAAGCAATACTACGCGTTGGGCTTCATCAGCGAGTGCGCAACAAAGCGGAAGAATGATATTGACAACGATCTCTCGGCGCAATGCTGCACCCTCAGAGATGATTCGTGCTCTTTCGGCATGTTCTAGTGCCATAAGAATCTCACCAGGAGGGACTGTTGCAATGTTTAGAGCGAGAATACCGATGGGTGACCCTGCAATGCTCATTCGAATCGCCTGTACGAGTTCATTCGGCATCGGATGTCGCCGCTTTGATGAAAGCCTGTCAAACCAATGCGACGTTAACACCTGCAACGCGTTGACCGGACCTACGCGACCAACAGCAGAGCGGGCAAAGGCCGTTGCCCTGTATAGACGGAGCATTGCAGACCGTTGGATCTCATCAACGTTGCTTGAATCGTACTCAACGGGACCGTTCCTTGTACGAATTGCTCGCTCAATATCATCTAGAGGAAGAACCAGCGTCCAGCGCACATCGACCGTAGGTCTGTCATGCACGAGCACGATGTGCAGTAGTACGTCATCGTAGCGTTCATCATTCTCGTGACCATGATGAAACCACGCCGATGAATGCACGTGAAACTCAGAGTTTCCAACATGGACGATTCCATCGTTCAACACGGCCATTCGTGTGAAATCAGGGCCTTCATGAGGGTTCAACAAACCCGTAGACAGTATTTGAATGCTGTCTCCGTTCGTGCATGTCCATGTGCGGCCGCCGTCGCTCAACAGGCGTTGGGCCGCTCGTTGAAGCAAACGTTCTGGAAGATCGAGTAACGACATTGGAACACCTCGTGTGCCTATGTGTCTTCACGAGTTAAGAACGTGACGTGAGAACTGACGCTAGGCGCTCTGCCTCTGCGGCAATAGAGACCAGGCAATTCTCCGTGGGGTCTCCATACAGTAAACCCCGAGAAACGTTGAAGACTGCCGGACCGCTACCATTCGCCTTCACGGTGGCCTGTTCATCGCCACCTTGACTCCCGAGCCCGGGGATAAGAAAACTCACGGTCGGGAACATCTCTCGCAAGTGTGCTAGCTCTGCCGCATTCGTGGCCCCAACAACAAACCCAATGTCGGCGTTTCTCTTCCAGGCCAATGCCGTTTCAATCACTTGCTCGTAAAGGGGCTTACCTTCTACATTCAATCGCTGAAAGTCAGCTGAGCCCGGGTTGGATGTGAGTGCTAGAACGTAGACCATTCGGCCTTCCCATGCTAAGAAGGGCTCTACCGAGTCACTACCCATGTATGGGGAAACGGTGATGGCATCTGCCTTGAGATCTTCAAACACTGCCTTGGCATATGCCGTTGAGGTGTTGCCGATATCGCCCCTTTTCGCGTCGGCAATCAGATAAGAGCCCCCACAATGCTCTCGGATGGCATACATGGCATCGATGCCCGGGCGACCGTATTGCTCAAAAAAAGCCAGGTTGATCTTATAGCATGACGCTACGTGGCGGGTTGCATCGATAACGTCACGGCCGAACGCCGCTAAACGGTCCGTTCGGTCACGATAATGTCCCGGAAGCTTCGCCAGATCAAGGTCCAGCCCTACGCACAGTCCTGATTTAGGGTTCATACAACAAAGATAGAGCCCCTTGTAACATAAATCTCGAGATGCCGTCTTTACCCATGTCCCCAACATATCGTGTGGCTCCAACCCCAATCCGGCCCCCCAACCGATTCGCCACACGATCACCACAGATGCCCGAGCTTAGCAAACCCCTCCCTCGCTAACCGGGCATCTTTATTTATATCCCTAGATTCGCACTTCTCCGTTCACCACATCAGCTTATTGCATGACTCTACTACGTTGGTTTATCTGCGCCATCATTGGTGCCGCCCTTGTTGCTTCGTGCAGCTCAAGTTCCAGCACGCAGAATACTGCGCAGATGGGTGACAAGCCCAGTGGCGACAAAGAGAAGAAGATCAAGGCGTACGACAAGGTCATCACAAAGGAGGCCGTTTCTGACACGGGGCTTTTCATTGTGTATCGGATCGACGAAAAGTATTTCTTTGAGATCCCAAAGGACCAGCTGGGTAAGGAGATGCTTCTCGTCTCGCGCATTTCAAAGACACCACAAGTAGGGTATGGAGGAGAAGAGAACAATACGGAGGTAGTGCGGTGGGAGCGGAAGTATGA
>JAPLFN010000130.1:12337-13675 GCA_026390655.1 Candidatus Kapaibacterium sp. | reverse complement strand
TGCAAGTGATTCATCCCCTATTTCTCGGGCAGTGAAAGCTGCAAACTTTGAAGAGGTCATCAAAGCGTTTCCGATCCAGGCGTATAACAAAGATTCAGGAAGCGTGATCATTGAAGTGACGGATCTGTTTGTTGGCGATGTTTCGATCTTGACGCCAAACCGTTCAGTACGCACGCAGTACAAAATGGGTGGCGTGGACAGGGATCGCTCTTACGTGGAATACATAAAGAGCTTTCCAACGAACATCGAAGTAGAGAACGTCCTTACGTTTTCATCGGAATCACCGGCACAGAATTCCGCCTCAAAAACGATGACCTTCGGCATGCATGTTTCCATGGTTCTCTTACCTGCCAAGCCAATGATGGCAAGGCTTGCAGATCCGCGTGTTGGATTCTTCTCGCTCGGTCAAACGGACTATTCTCGGCCAGAAGCGGAAGCGGTGAGTCGCGAGTACATTCTTCGCTGGCGTCTCGAGCCAAAGGATACGGCTGCATTTCTGCGCGGTGAACTCACCGAGCCCATCACACCGATCACCTACTACATCGACCCTGCAACACCGCTTCCCTGGCGTTCGTGGCTGAAGAAAGGCATTGAATCGTGGAATCCGGCGTTCGAGGCCGCGGTATTCAAGAACGCTGTCCGTTGTGTCGATCCTCCAACACCTGAGCAAGATCCCGACTGGTCGCCAGAGGATGCCCGGTATAGTGTCATCCGATACTACCCTTCACCAACAGAGAACGCCTACGGTCCAAACATCCACGACCCACGCACCGGAGAGATCATCGAATCGGACATCGGTTGGTTTCATAACATCATGAAGCTACAGACTGGCTGGTTCTTCTCACAGGCCGTGAGCGACCCTAAGTCACACGTCCTTCCATATTCAGACTCTCTCATGGGTGAGTTGATCTCCTTTGTGGCGGCACACGAGTTCGGGCACACCATTGGCATGCCCCATAACATGAAGGCATCAAGTTCTTATCCTGTTGATTCTCTTCGTTCAAAGTCGTTTTGCGAACAGTACGGCACAGCGCCTTCCATCATGGATTATGCGCGCTACAACTACATTGCACAGCCGGGAGATGACGTCAACGTGATGCCCAAGGTGGGTCCGTACGATCATTTCTCTGTGAAGTGGGGATATCGTCCGATCATTGGCGCAAAGACATCCGACGATGAGCGCGATACACTCAATTCGTGGGCCAAGGCAACAGAAACGAACAAGATGCTTCGCTTTGGTGCCCAGCAATGGAACACAGTTGATCCCTCATCGCAAATGGAGGATCTAGGCGATGATGCTATCAAAGCCGGCACGTATGGCATTGCAAACGTAAAGAG